>JBAWXO010000367.1:0-2505 GCA_037144035.1 Kiritimatiellales bacterium | reverse complement strand
GGCGAGGTTGAATTTCACTCCGGTTTCGTGCGGCAGGCGTCCGGTCATCATGGAGGTGCGGGAAGGAACACAGATCGGGTTGACGGTGTAGGCGAGTTCAAAGCGGACGCCGTTGGTTGCAATGGAGTCCATGGCCGGAGTGCGCAGGTTGGCGTTTCCCGCGCAGCTCATCATGTCGGCGGGCTGCTGGTCGGTCATGATCCAGAGAATATTCGGTCTGGCCGGAGTCTGCGATTCGGCTCCCTTTGCACCTGCCACCGCGAGCGCGATCCCGGCTGTGGTCAGAAAGTTTCTTTTGTTCATTTTCATGAGGACTTTTAACAGTTTGGCGGGTGGTTGGTAAAGAGCTTCCCGCCAGTCGCTTTGCGGTCTTGGCGTCTTCGCAGTCATTACCTTTTTACAAACATCGGAAAAATTCGCGTTTATTTGTGTCCATTCGCGGTTAGAGTTTCCGAGGTCTGGAAAATGAATGAGAAAACTACAGAACGGATCGGAGTATTCGGCGGGTCGTTTGATCCGGTGCATTTGGGGCATCTGACGATTGCGCAGGATGCGGTGGAGCGGCTTGAACTCAACCGGCTGATTTTCGTACCCGCCGCCGTTCCGCCGCATAAGAAGGGCCATACGCTGGCCGAAGGGCGGCATCGCCTCGAAATGCTCCAACTGGCGACGGAGGGTAATCTAAGCTTTGAGGTGTCCGATATGGAGCTTCAGCGGGGCGGGGTGTCTTACACTTTCGACACGATGACGCACATTCAGGCGGAGCGCCATGGCGCGGAGCTGTTTTTCATCGTCGGCATCGATTCGCTGGCGGAACTCCATTTGTGGCGGAATATCGAACAACTGCTCGAAATGTGCACGGTGGTGCCGTTCGCGCGCGGCGGCGAAGACCCCGTGCGGGTTGCGGAGCAGATTCAGCTTTCCAAGGATTGGAAAACAAAGCTTTTGGAGCGGCTGATCCGGATTCACGAGATCGAAATTTCCGCGTCCGATATTCGGATGAGGCTGGCCGAAGGGCTGAGTATCCGCTATCTTGTGCCGCCAGAAGTGGGAATGTATATTGCGGAGCATGGATTATATGTCTGAAGAAAAAGTGAAAAAAGCGAAGGTCGTGAAGAAGGTTGCAGCAAAGGCCCCAAAGGCGAAGGCTGTGAAAAAGGTTCCTGCGGCGGCTTCCAGGGCGAAAGCCGTGAAGAAGGATGACGAGCTTCCTGAAGTTATTTTAAAATCGGTCAAATTTCTCGATGACAAAAAGGCCGAGAATATTGTTATTCTCGACCTGCGCAAGGTGGCCAATATTTCTGACTATTTCGTCGTGGCTACCGCCGCCAACGTTCCGCACCTCAAGTCACTGAGCGATGGCCTGCAGCGCCTGTTTAAGAACGAGCAGTACGAAGGCTACCGCGTCGCCGGCACTGGGGACAGCGGATGGATTATCGCCGACTACTACGGCGTGATGGTTCACGTTTTCAGCTTCGAAATGCGCAACCTCTACGACCTCGAAAAACTCTGGAAAGACGCCAAGCGGATCACGCTGTGAAGTCCTACCGCAAAGAGCTCTGGTTCAAGGCGCCCAAGCGGCGCGCCTTTATCAACATCACGCCGGATGTGAGCGAGTGTCTGCGCGCGAGCGGCATCAAAGAGGGCCTTTGCCTCGTCAATGCCATGCACATTACCGCCAGCGTCTTCATCAACGACAACGAAGGCGGACTGCATCAGGATTTTGAGAAATGGCTCGAAAAGCTGGCTCCGGAAAACCCGCACAGCCAGTACGCCCATAATGGCTTTGAGGACAATGCCGACGCTCACCTTAAACGCCAGATCATGGGCCGCGAGGTGGTTTGCGCTGTTACAGCTGGAAAACTCGACTTTGGTCCGTGGGAACAGATTTTCTACGGCGAATTCGACGGCCTGCGCGACAAACGGGTTCTAATCAAAATCATTGGAGATTAGGGCGAATGAAAAAAGCCGATCATTGAGCCGCTTTTTTCGTATCTACTCAGATTCAGTTTGTTTCAACGAGGACTTTATAAAATCCGTTCTCCGATGACGTCTGATGGGTGCACCCTTTATCCTCAAGTCCTGGTGGCGACTTGGTAAGGCGTATGCATCCCGGAACCGGTTTGAATGTGCCAGTCACGCTTTCTGAGAACAGCAATGTATAGAATTTGCCATCGGCCTTTGGCCATTTCACAACGTTATTTTCAAGGTCGGGAGATGGCGAAGTGCTGCTTATTAACACGACAGTAAAACTGGTCGGATCCAGAGGATTGGTGCCTTTGGCAACTTCTTCACTGTCGGACTGGCCATCAGCGTCCGAGTCCGCATTAAGCGGATTAGTGCCGCGTTGATATTCCTGCAGGTTGGTCAGTCCGTCACTGTCCGCGTCAGCGGAGGCATCGTTTACCAATGGGTTAAAACCGTTTGTCACTTCCCAGCCGTCTGGCATGCCGTCGCCGTCCGTATCGGCAAGTTTCGGATTGGTGCCACGTTGATATTCCTGCA
>JBAWXO010000366.1:0-2511 GCA_037144035.1 Kiritimatiellales bacterium | reverse complement strand
GGGCTCTGTTTGAACCCGCACGGATCAGTTCCAGCGCACGGAAAATTATCGAAAATCCGGGAAGCGACATTCACGTCAGCGCCCTTTCTTTCTGGGAGGTTGCGCTCAAATACCAGATCGGCAAGCTGGAACTCAAGAACTGCGCTCCGGATGATTTGCCGGCGCAGGTTGAGCGAATGGGAATAGAGATTTTTCCGATGGATGCCGGATTGCTGGCCTCTTCCTATCGCCTGCCGCTGGATAAACACAAAGACCCGTTTGATCGCTTACTGGCTTGGCATGCGATACAGAAGAATATGATATTGATCACCAAAGATTCTGCGTTCGATGAATACCTGAGCGCCGGACTGAAAACGCTTTGGTAGGCGTGGCCGATTGATGATTGGCGATTTTGGAACGAGAGCCAATTTAGCCGCGAAAGATCGCAGAGATCACAAAATCTTCCAAACAGTGAAAATTTTGTAGCCGCGGGCGGTGACCGCGGAATAAAAAGCGCGGCCACCGTCCGCACCCACAGAAGAAAAGATTGTCCAATACACTCTAGGATTTGCACTTGCTGAATTCTTTCGCAAGCTCCGCATAAACAGCTTTGGCATCCTGACCGAGGGCTTCGCAGACCCAGAAAAATTCCACCACATCCAGCCGTCGTTCGCCGTGCTCAATCCGGCCAGAGAAATCAGGCGGGCCGATACCAGGAGCCTTTACCCGTGCCCTCCCGGCGCAGAAGCCCCTGCTGAACCAGTTGACGAACGTTCTGCTTGATGGTGTTGCGGTTTCCTCCGGTCATCTGCACCGCCTGTCGAACCGTCAGTGTTCCGCGTTCACGCGCGGCCGCCAGAAGGGCTTGAGACAGAGGCGTGAGTTGCGTCAGGCGGCTCTCGCGCTCGATTTTTTTCTCCAGCCCGGAGATTTGTTTCCGCAGAGAGCGAAGAAAGAACAAGGTCCATTCCATGATGGTGCTGTTGTCGCTGTAGATCGTTTTTTGCGTCCGGCGCAGGGTTAGGTAATACTGCTCTTTGTTTTCTTCAATAATCCGTTCGAGGGAGCTGTAGGGAACATATCCGTAACCGGCCTTCAGGAGCAGAAGCGTGGTCAGAATGCGCGAAAGCCGCCCGTTGCCGTCCTGAAACGGATGAATGGCCAGAAAGTGAACCGTAAAAACGGCGATGACCAGCAGCGGATGGGATGGCCGCTCCCGCCATTCTGATGAAAACCATTCCATCAGTTCCGCCATTTTTCGGGGGGTGTCAAAAGGTGATGCCGTCTCGAACACAATTCCCGCACTTTTGCCGGTCTGGTCGAAGGCTTCAACATGGTTATTTAATTTCTTATATTCACCGCGGTGCCGGCTGTCTTTCGATGAGTATTTCAGGAGAACCTGATGGAGCTGTTTGATGTGGTTTTCATCAAAAGGGATATCGGCATAGGATTGGAAAATCAGCTCCATGCACTCGGCGTAGCCTGCGACCTCTTCTTCATCCCGCGATTGAAGACTTTTGATCCGCAAGCCCGAAAGAAGCTCTTCCACCTCCCGGTCTGAAAGTTTCACGCCCTCAATGCGGGTGGATGAAGCGATAGACTCCATTGTAGCCACGTTACGCAGAGCTATCAGCTGTTCCGGAGCGAGAGAGGTCAGCGCCTGCCACCTGCCCTTGAATTCATCAATTTCCGAAATTAATTTCAGTTCAATCTGTGTCAACTTGAACTCTGGAGTATCCATATAGACATCCGTATATATCTGTAACCCAATCTTTTCAATAAATTTATGGGTATTTTTGGATATATTTATGGATAGAGGCCATGCACATAACGGCGAACCATTATCTGGTAACCTTGCGGAAAGCATCCGCAAGCTCTGCATAAACAGCCTTGGCATCCTGGCCGAGAGCTTCGCAGACCCAGAAAAATTCCACCACATCCAGCCGCCGTTCGCCGTTCTCAATCCGCCAGACGAACGACTGTTCGTGCTCCAGCGCATCAGCCAGTTGTTGCTGGGTAAATCCGGCCGCTTTGCGCATGTCGATCAGTTTTTTGAGAACAAAGCTGTACTCGTCGGAATGGGTAGACTTCTTCATCTGACCGCATAATGCGGTCAACTCTTCAATTATCGCAAAATGAGGTTAAAAGGCTTGCCCGCAAATTGCGTTTAAAACTAGGGTCTTCGCAAAATAGCGGAACATTCGTTACGAACGAGAATTCCGCGCCAAACGGCTTCGGTGGTAAAAACGAAAGGACGCGGGAAATGAAGTGCGAATATTGCAATAATGAAATCCAAGCTGGGGCGACGAAGTGTAACAGCTGCAATGCGGCGGTGAAAAACTCTTCTCATCATGGAACTGAAAGATACCCCTTTAAACCACTTGATTCTGGTCTAGCTGAAAAAGTCAGACAATTCGCGGAACAGGAATTTAATAATGCGGACTTCAGCCAATCAGGGAATGTATATGTAAACGGAAACATTCCTGCTCTCGAACTTGGCCGTGCACGTAAAAAAATCGCACCGGCATTAAC
>JBAWXO010000365.1:0-2512 GCA_037144035.1 Kiritimatiellales bacterium | reverse complement strand
TAGGACCAAGCGTTCTGGAGCATACCCTCGCTCCATCAAAACCTTATGGATCGCCTCTGCATCTTCCCGGCAATTGGACAAAGGCCCAAGAATGTCATAGTTGCTAATCCCGATGATCAGGGCTATTCCGACACCGTCCCCTTCAACTTTTACCGCTGAAGCAGATGGTGCGGCGGCAGGCACGGCAGCAACAGCAACTGTGGCGGCGGGACTTTCTCTGCCCGCATACACCCTTCGAGGCGACCCAGGACTTGACTTACTCAACCCTTGCAGGAGTGCAATCTCATCCGCATTCTGGCGCAGAGGTACAGAAGCTATCGCCAACTGTCGGATGCCGTCACCAAACCCGGCGTTTTCAGGAAGCTGCTTCTTAATCTGCTTGAGATATTTGCAGGCGGCCTCGGCGTTTTGGTTGAGTCGGATAAAAGCCAGCAACACCAACATGGTATCTTCCGCTTTAGCCGGATCCTGCAAGGCCTTGATGGCCTGAGTAAGGGTCTTGCGGCTGCTATCCTGATCATAACGTGCGGCCAAAGAGCTTGTTTTCTCTGCGTCCAGAGCCGACACCAAATACCAAGCCATTAGGGCGGGGATTCGCTCAGCATCAGGCAACCGAGCGTTTTCTTCATATTGATCCCGCGCCAGTTCACGAGCCTGAGTGTACTTGCCCTCCACGCACCATGCCAAGGCTTCCTTCAAGGCATCGGTTGCCTCGCTATTCTGTTTCAGGCAACGCACGGTCTCCACCGTGGCCGCGTCGGCAAAGACAGATGGCGACGCAAGAAAACTCCCGTAAAATAGGCAACACGCCATTACGACAGTTGTCGCAGACATCCTCATAAGCTCACCCTAAAAATAGTAACCGCCCAAGCATTAATCAGTGCTGCTCCAACATCATGTCTTTGAAGGTGGCCGTCACCACATCGCACGCCTGACGGCTCTCGTCCATCAGGTTGTCGTCAGTTTTCCCTGCCTTGGCGAATTCAAGCAGCGAAAGCCCGCCTTTTTTCATTGGGCAGTGAACAATCCGTGCATCAAACAGCACCTCATTCGACGGCTGGGAAATCAACTTGACCTCGCAATCCAGCCGCATTACCCCGGTATCTGTTCCTGGCTTCCGCCAGACCCCATACTCCCAGACCCGTACGTCGAGCACAGCATCCGCGCCATAATGGGCGGCCAGCCGCGCGTAATTCGGCAAACGCTTGACCTTCTGCCCGCGGTATTCCTTGACGACCGCATGCGCATCAAATGCCTTCAACATCTCATCCGTTGACACCACGTCCCATTTACGGGAAACCATAGCCATGCGCGCCATCCGCTCTAGCAGTTCCCGTTGAACAGAAAACTGCTTCCGAGCCAAGTGACTGGAAAACTCCGAGGCCGCCTGTGCGTCGGACCCCTTCACAAATAAGGCACCCAGCAAACCCCAATAACGCTCCGCCGCGAAACGGCCGTAGTACACGCCTATTCCGTCGGGAGCTTCCATCCGGACCCGCTGATCAGCCACCACACGGGAAGGCACAATCACCACGCGCTTGATTTTGGAGACCGCCTCCGCATTCATGTCCGGCCTTGCGTTGCCGTTCCATGGCCGAGGATAATCATCAGAACTAAGATCAAACCCTAAAAAGCCGACCATAAAATCTAAGACTTCGACCGGATGCACCTCGGCCCCGGCGTTAAGGATGATCGCCGTCGCCTCCGCCCCAACTCCCGCGTAATCACGATGCAACCGATATAGGGTCGCACTGTCCTCGGGGATGCTGTAATCGGTGAAACCGCCAAACGCGTTGCTGCGCCGAAACGATTCCCATGTGAATGGCAGGAGAGAAAACTCCGCCTTCGACTCGTTACAAAATCCGCCTTGCCGTTCGTCAAACCCGAAACGCGACACCGCCGCCCCGCCTAAACCAACCTGTGCTGCACGCGTCGCATGCGCATTAACATGCACGCCAAACCCGAAGCCGAACTGGAGGCTAAGCATGTCCATAAAATCGCCGCCCCGGTTTACTGGATAGCACGCAATCTTAGTCCAGATGCCAGGAATATCGCCTTCATCGCGGATGGTTAGTCCGGCATCCCCCTCATACCAAGGAGCCGCCTCGGACGCACCAAACACGGAGCTACTACTACTGACAAGCAAAGCCAATCCCAAAACCGTTTTCCAAACATACGCTGGCACCGTCACCATTTGTATCCTCTCCATGATAACCATATTATCGTTTTTTAGCGGCAGGTGCCGCTGGCGGCATGGGTTCTATTTCTTTCACAGCCTTCGGCTGAACCGGTGAACTATCAGCATCGCGCACGCCTTTGTAGTCGTTAACCGCCGCGCCGTTACCGGTCGCCTCAACCACGCCAGAGACGTTCAATTTTTCACCAAGGATCGTCGCGACATCATCCACGTTGATGCGCAGAGTAATGTATGCATTGCCATTTTTGGTCCAGCCATAGCTCACCATTTCCGTCATGAACAGCGCTGCCACCACCTTCGCCTTGATGGCATCCG
>JBAWXO010000364.1:0-2516 GCA_037144035.1 Kiritimatiellales bacterium | reverse complement strand
AGCCGGGCGGATTGATTCCTGCATTGCAGATGGCTCAAGGACGCTTCGGATATCTCTCAGAGGGCGTGCTGAAAAAGATCAGCGCCGCTTTCGATAAGCCTTACAGCGAGGTGGCGGGTGTGGTCAGTTTTTATTCCTTCTTTTCCACCGTGCCGCGCGGCAAATACGTTGTGCGCGCTTGCCTCGGAACCGCCTGCTACGTGCGCGGCAGCAAAGAGGTTCTCTCCGCCCTCAAAAAGCAACTCGGCATTGATGTTGGCGAAACCACTGAAGACCGGCTTTTTTCCCTTGATGTCGGTCGTTGCTTCGGCGCCTGTGGCCTTGCTCCAGTCATTATGGTTAACGAGGACGTCCATCAGCGGGTGAAACCATCGAAACTGGGCGAACTGCTCAAAGCCTACGCCGCCGGCGAGAAAGGAGACGCCCAATGATCGCCCCCGCCAAAAAAATAATTTCCTCTGTAAAGGAACTGCGCAAAATTCCGCAGGAACACGCCGCTCCCAAAGGCGTAAAACAGATTCTGGTCTGCGCCGGCGGCGGCTGCCTCGCCTCCGGTTCCGATAAAGTCATCACCGCACTGCGTGACGAAGTTCTCAAACAGAAGCTCACAAACAAAGTCAGTGTGACCGCTGTCGGCTGTATGGGCCTTTGTGTTGAAGGACCCGTTATGCTGATGGTTGACGACATGACTTTCTATCAGCGCGTCAAACCCGAAGACGTCGCTGAAGTCATCAAAACGCACGCTGTCGGCGGAAAAGTAATCGACCGACTGGTTGCCCGCGAGGCCAAAGGCGGTCAAGCCGTTGCCTGCATCAACGATATCGATTTCTTCAAGAAGCAGACCAAAATTGTCCTGCGCAACTGCGGACGGATCGATCCCGAGAGTATCGACGAAGCTCTCACTGCTGGCGTCTATCAGGCGCTAGGCAAAGTCCTCGACGGCATGACTGCCGACGATGTGATTAACGAAATGAAAGGTTCCGGACTGCGCGGTCGCGGCGGCGCGGGCTTCCCAACCTGGATGAAATGGAATTTCACCCGCCAAACTCCCGCCGATCAGCGTTACATGCTTTGTAACGCCGACGAAGGCGATCCCGGCGCTTACATGGACCGCAGCGTGCTCGAAGGCGATCCCCATAGTCTGGTCGAAGGGATGATTATCGGCGCGTATGCCATTGGCGCATCGCAGGGCTATGTCTATGTGCGCGCCGAATATCCGCTGGCTGTCGCCCGCCTGCAAAAGGCGATCGACGATGCCAGTGCTCACGGACTGCTTGGTAACAATATTCTCGGCAGCGGCTTTTCGTTCAATCTTGAAATCCGCATGGGTTCCGGAGCTTTCGTCTGCGGTGAAGAAACCGCGCTGATGGCCTCCATCGAAGGCAAACGCGGCGAGCCGCGTCCTCGTCCGCCATTTCCGGCGCAAAAGGGGCTGTGGGGCAAGCCGACGGTGTTGAACAATGTCGAAACCTTTGCCAACGTGCCGGCCATCATCGGCAAGGGTGCGGCGTGGTATGCCTCGTTCGGCACCGAAAAGAGCAAAGGCACCAAAGTTTTCGCGCTGGCCGGCGCGGTGCGTAACACCGGACTGGTTGAAGTGCCGGTCGGCACGCCGCTTGGTGAACTGATCTATGACATTGGCGGCGGCATTGTGAACAACAAGCCGTTCAAAGCCGCGCAACTCGGCGGCCCGTCCGGCGGCTGTATTCCGCGTCAGCACTTGAACGTGCCGCTCGACTATGAATCGCTCAGTGAACTTGGTGCCATCATGGGGTCAGGCGGATTGATCGTTATGGACGATGATGCCTGTATGGTGGATGTCGCCCGTTTCTTCATTGAATTTGTGCAGGAGGAATCCTGTGGAAAATGCGTGCCGTGCCGTGTCGGCACCAAGCGCATGCTCGAAATTCTCACTCGCATCTGTGACGGGCAGGGGCGTATGGAAGACATTGACCGCCTGATTGAACTCGGCGAATTTATCAAGCAGGGCTCACTCTGCGGGCTGGGGCAGACGGCGCCCAATCCGGTGCTTTCGACCATCCGGCACTTCCGCGAAGAATACGTTGAACATATTCGCGACCGCCACTGCCGCGCGGGCGTCTGCGCATCACTGGTGCGCGCGCCATGCCAGAGCGCCTGTCCGGCCGGTGTAGATATTCCCGGCTTCGTTTCGCTGGTCGGCGAAAAACGCTACGACGAAGCGCTTATGCTGCACCGCAACCGCAATCCGTTTGCCAGCGTTTGCGCCCGCGTCTGCTTCCATACCTGCGAAGACAAGTGCCGCCGCGCCTCGCTCGACAATTCTGTTTCCATCCGCGGCATCAAGCGCTTCATGGTGGATCAGGAAAACGAAATGCAGCTGCCGGAAATCCGCGCAAACGGTTCAAACGCGGCAAAGAAAATCGCGATTATCGGCGGCGGCCCCGCCGGTATTTCGTGCGCCTTCTTCCTTGCGCGTCTCGGCTACCAGCCGGTCGTCTTTGAAAAAGAAGCGCGTCCCGGCGGCATGCTGGTGC
>JBAWXO010000363.1:0-2522 GCA_037144035.1 Kiritimatiellales bacterium | reverse complement strand
AGTCGGTTAAAATGTCCGTTCCTTCGATCAGGTGCAGGTTGCCGGTGCGGTTTTCCGAGGCGATCGTCCGCAGGATTTCGCAATATGCCGACTGGCGTGCCTGCAGTTCGGACGGTTCTGCGGCATTCTCCGGACTTTCCGCGTTGGGGTAGACCGTGATCAGAAAAACCGGTTTCCCCGAATGAGCAGATGCGATTTTGCCGATCAAGTAGCGGCTGCGCTGTTCGAACTCTTCCGGCGTGAAGGTGCCGCGCATATTCACCCCCAGTTCCAGCGTGATCCAATCCCAATCGCTGCGACCGGCCAGATAGGCCGCCATCTCCGGCTCACACATACAGGCGCCGGAAAGGCCCTGATTAAAGACATCGGCTTTGAGATGCCGGGCCGCCTGCTGGACATAACACAGGTGATACATTGTCGGTAATGCCCCGTTGGTGATGGACGATCCGTAGCAGAGCATCCGTCGCCGCGGCTTCTCCGCTTCCAACGGAGGCCGGACCGCATAGCCGTACGTGTCCAGTTCATGGAAAACCGCCGCATAGCGCCCGAACATCACGCGCCAGACATCGGACGAAAAATACTCCGTATTGCGCACCCCGGGCTTCAAGTTGCCAAACCCCTTCTTTACATCGCCGGTGATATCGGTCAGATGGATATGATTCACCTTGCCGGACTCCAGTCGCACATGGGAATGAAAAAAGGCCCCTTTAAAAATGAAAAGATCCAGATTGTTCAACTCATAAGGCGCCAAGGGCGATGGCTGTACCGAAACCGCCAGCCGGAGGCTTTCGGCCTCCGTGACAAAGCGGATTTCACAGCCAGCCGATTCCTGAGAAACAATCCGTCCTAAAGGAGACAGCGTATTCCGCACCGCTTTTGGAAAGCGGCGCAAAAACTGTCCGCCGCCGGCAGCGGGCTCCAGTTCAACCACACTGTGAAATTCTAAACCTTCATGAATCATAAAAATCGCTCCTGCACATCAATCTGTGTGGAACACCTCTTCCATCTCAGCCCACCATTCGCCCTCCGCCCGGTCGGCCAGCGGCTCCTGACAGGGCTTGCACAGCGCCCACCACTCCTGAGTCACCGGATCGGCGGCCATACTCGCACAATCGGCCGGAAAATCGTTGCCGATGTATTCGAAATAACTGAACAAATACTGCTTCCCGTCTGGCAACTTGCGCAAAAAAATAGAGTAATTTCTAAAACCACACTTTTTAATCTTGGCCAGCACCTCCGGCCAGACCGCCGAATGCAACTCCTTATACCGATCAAGGTGCTCGTCGTTCACTCCAATTACAGATCCGTATCGTTTCATATTTAATCTTCTTTACGGGGCGGTGACGGCCTCAAACAGCGCCTCTATATTTGCCGGAGGAATATCCGGAAGAATCGCTTCGTGACTCGGCGAGATGATCAGCCCCGTAGGGAAAATCGACCGCAACTCGCGGACTTTTTCACGCACCTCGTCCGGCGTTCCGTTGACCAGCAGGTTCTGGGCGTCCACGCCGCCGCAAAAAGAGACCGCCCCGCCAAAGTCGTCCTGCAAGGCCTGCGGCTCCATGCCGGAGGCCAGCGCCTGGATCGGATGAATCACATCCGCGCCAACCTCGATCAGGTCGGGAATGACTTTGCGGACCGCTCCGCACGAATGATGGATCACTTTCATTCCGTGCGAGTGGGCCTGATCAATCAGTTTTTTGGTTCCTGCAAAAACAAATTCACGCAAGGTGTCCGGGCTGACCATCAGACCTGTCTGGCTGCCGAAGTCGTTACCGATCAGCACCGCTTCAACACGGCCCTCAGCGGCCTGATAAAAAATCTCATTGGCTTCGAGGTAAAACTCTGTGATGCGGTCGATTACCGCTTGGAGCATCTCCGGTTCGCTCAGCATCACCATCATGGCGTTTTCCATACCGAACGCTGCGCAGGCATCCTGAAAATGGGCCGACCAGAGAACTCCCAGCTTCACAAAACCTTCCGGGACTTCATCAATCGCCTTCCGGCAGGCCGCGACGCTCATGTGATTCTTTGGATCGGGCCAGGCAAAATCCTTGATGCAGGCCGGATCGGACTTGTCGGCAAACCAGCCGGCATGGGTCAGCGTTCGCTCGTCATAATCCGCCGCCATCGTAAAATCGAACGCACAGGCAATATGATTGGCCGGCGGACAGTTGTAGGGCACTTCAACCGGCCAGATGTCGTCGCCGATCTTCCGCTTGAGCTGTGCCATATCCTTCACGCCGAAATGGCGGAACAGCGCGGGCAGCGCGTGTTTATCGGGAATACCCAGCCAGCTCGCCGGACGGTCAACCGGCTGGCGCGCAAGCGTGGCATAAAACCGTTCAATCGAATTCATTATTTTTTCTCAGGGGTGAACAATCCGTACTGCCCCGCAAACTTTTTGTTTTTATTTGCGGCGTTTACGCAGATAAATCCAATACAGCCAGCCGCCGACGGCCAGGCACTGAAGGCGGCCATATAAACCGAACCACTGGTCATCCACCAGGTCATTGATCCTC
>JBAWXO010000362.1:0-2526 GCA_037144035.1 Kiritimatiellales bacterium | reverse complement strand
CGGTTCGCACCGCTGGTTCAGTTTCAGCGGGATCACCGTCCAACCTTCAGAATTCGCCAAGCTGGCCGTCATTTTCACACTGGCATCCTGGCTGGGTGATCCGGCAACCGATATGGAACGCTTCAAAACGTTTGTGCTGGCGTTCGTGCTGGCTGGTGTTCCGTTTCTGCTGATTGCCATGGAACCTGATTTGGGCAGTGCCATGGTGTTACTACCGATTGTTGTTCTGCTCCTTTTCTGCGCAGGAGTTCCGCTGCGCCCGCTCCTGATCCTTATAGGAATGGGTGTGGTGGCGCTTCTCATATTAATTGTCTGGTTGCTCTTTTTCCCGGACAGTTGCCCGCTCGAGGACTACCAGAAAAGCCGGATTCTTGTGTATCTAAACATCCATCAGGATCCGCTTGGCGCAGGCTGGAACAAGTTGCAGTCACAGATTGCGGTCGGCTCGGGCGGCTGGTTCGGGAAAGGATACCTGAAAGGAACACAGAATATTCTCGGCTTCCTGCCGAGAACGGTCGCCCCGACTGATTTTATCTATTCGGTGGTGTCGGAAGAAACAGGATTTGCCGGCAGCTCGCTGCTGCTGGTTTTGTATACAACGGTGGTGGTGCGCTGCATGCACACCGCAGTGCTCGCCCGGGATACCTTCGGACGGCTGCTGGCGGCAGGTGTCGGCGTACTCATCTTCTCCCATGTTTTTGTAAATATCGCGATGACCATAGGCCTCATGCCGATTACCGGTGTGCCGCTGCCGCTGATGAGTTACGGCGGAACCTTCATGGTGACTACCATGACAGCGCTCGGACTGGTGCAGAGTGTTTACCTGCGGCGTCGTAGTTAATGAAAGAAAGGAGCAACCATGCTCAGTATTAGTGCAATCAAAGAAAAACTAATGATCGGAAGCCGGAAGAAAAAAGAGATTCTGATCAATATCGAACCGCTTGAAACCCGCGTGGTCGTGCTGGACGAAGGACGTCTGGACAACTTCCACATCGAACGGGCGGAAGAGAGTCGGCTGGTGGGCAGTATTTTTAAGGGGAAAATTCAAAACCTCGAAGACGGATTACAGGCGGCCTTTGTTGACATTGGCATGCAGAAAAACGCCTTCATTCACTACTGGGATATGATCCCGGAAGATGCCGCGCGGCTGGAAGAGCAGGAGGGGAATCGCAACAGCGTTCGCCGCCGACGGAAGTTTTCTCCCGGTGAAATGTCTAAAAAATTCCCGATTGGGTCGGAAATCGTCGTTCAGGTCACTAAAGACGCCATTGGCACCAAAGGTCCGCGCGTCACGGCCAACCTGAGCGTTCCGGGCCGTTTTCTGGTGATGATGCCCGGCACCGGACTCAAAGGCATTTCCAAAAAAATCGGCGACGTCAAAGAGCGCGTGCGGCTCAAAAAGATACTGGCCCGTTTGCCGATTCCTGAAACCATCGGCATCATCGTCCGCACGGCCGGTTCAGGCACTCGCAAAACCAGCTTTGTCCGTGATGCGCGCACCCTGATCGAAATCTGGAAAGAAATCGACAGCGGTATGCGGGAAAAACCGGCGCCGTGTGTTCTTTATCAGGAGCCGAATCTGGCCGAGCGCGTCGTGCGCGATTACCTCACGGAAGACATCGACCGCGTCTTCGTGGACGACCGGGATGCCTACGAAATGATCCGCAAAATGATTGCCAAATATTCGCGCCGCTCGCGCAACTGGGTACAGCTCTACGGCGGGGAAGAACCGATGTTTGATTACTTTGATGTCGAAAAACAGATCGAATCGGTTTTCCGGCGTAAAGTGTGGCTCAAATCCGGAGCCTACCTGATCTTCGACGAAACCGAAGCACTGGTTGCTGTCGATATCAACACCGGACGCCATAAAGGCGGAAAGTCCGCAGAAGAGTCCATTCTGTCCGTCAATACGGAAGCCGCCGACGAAGTGGCCCGCCAGTTGCGCTTGCGCAATGTCGGCGGTCTGGTGGTCATCGATTTCATCGATATGAAGAGCAAGCGCGATCAGAACGCGGTTTATAAAACGCTCAAAGATGCGCTGCGCGAAGACCGCGCCCGCACCAACGTTCTTCCGATCTCACAGCTCGGACTGCTCGAAATGACCCGTCAGCGTTTCGAGGAAAGTATTTACACCTCCACATACGTCGAGTGCGACTACTGCGCCGGACGCGGACGCGTTAAATCAGCACTCACCATGAGCGTTGCGCTTCAGCGCCGGCTATCTGCCGCGCTGCGCAAAGACCGGAAGGGGACCCATTCCATGAAGGTCACCGTCAATCCCGCAGTGCTGGACCGCCTGCGCCGCGAAGATGAACAGATGCTCATCGATATGGAGAAAAAATTTCAGGGTCACCTCACCTTCGTTTCCGATCCGCACCTGCACATGGAGGCCTTCACCATCACCAACGAACAGACTCATCAGGTGGTCTACTCCAGCGTCGAAAGCGACAAATAGGAACCGTCCGTTGGACAGGGAAGGGCGCCCTCTTCGGGCGCTCTTTTTTTGTGGATTAGTGGAACACTGAA
>JBAWXO010000361.1:0-2547 GCA_037144035.1 Kiritimatiellales bacterium | reverse complement strand
AGATCACCGGCACATTGCTGTGCTCTGCATCCAAATAGGTCGTTCCGTTCGTAACGGTGTCGAGATATTCCCAGAAACTCATCATCAGATTTGTCTTAGAATAAATGGTGTAGATGCGCTGTATTCCGTCCAGCGGCGCGGGCCACGACAAAAAGGCACCGGAGGAACCTCTGCCAATCGTCGGCGTAAAGACCGAATCGGCGTTCTGCGGATCGGTGCCGGCGATGCGCTCCTGATCGTCCGAAATGCCGTCGCCGTCGCTGTCGATACTGCCATCGGCCAGCACGGAAGGGGCTTCGCGGACGAACCCGGATTCGGCGCTGTTGGTCACCGAAAAGGTCACCGCCAGGGAGGCCGGACTGCCGGATGCGTTGTGAGTGATCTTCAGCGTCGTGCTGGCGGAAATGCTGTTGGTTCCGTCTGCCTGGTTTGATGCGTCGCCGATAATGGTAATTTCTTTCGTGCCGCCCGCGACAATGCTGTCGCTGGCCGGCGTGTAGCGAATGGTCTGGATTTGCGCGAACCGGAACTGTACAGCGCGGTCGCTGACCGCGTTGACATATTCAGTGGAAACCATTCCGTCCTGATTGGTTGTAACAATCCGGTCGCCCGGCAGACGGATATCCGCCTGCTTCGTGCGGGCGGCTGTATCGCGCAGGCCAATGGTTGTATTCGGCCAGGACAAGGCTCCGGCGAGATTCTTGTACTGGAATGTGATATCGCCGGACGGTTTGAGAATCGCCTGGAAGGTCTGATTGGAACCGCTGCCCAGCCCGTACTGCTTAACGTTTTCCCAGGTGATCACCAACTGTTCCGCTGTGGATAGATATTTGATTGTGGCATTCGCATCCAGAACCAGGTCGTCCCAGTATGGGGCAATCATTCTTGCTGGCATCGCGCGGCTGGCAGAAGCCAGATTCACCAGCGTCAGCACCCGGTTGGTCGTATCCAGCTGTATGGCCCCGTTAACGCTGACGGACAGCTGGGTGAAGCTGCTCCCATAGAACGGCAAGGAAAAAAGAAGCGGAATCATCGGGCTGGCTCCCTCGTCCGCCACGGTGATGTACGGGCTCGGATCGGGAACGCTGAGGGGAACCTTTATTCCGGTCGAGGAAATATCAATCCAGCTGTACGGCGGATTGGTGGTGATATATCCGGCCGCGAGCGCCGTGCTGTTGCTGATGGTGAAATTCAGCGTGCTGGTGCCTTCATTGGTGATGACGAACAGCGCATTGGTCACCTGTCCGGCCAATCCGGTAAAGGAAAGGCTGGAAACCGCGCTGTAAATTGGAGCCGCGGCAGCCACGCTGGCGGAAACATAAACCCTATTCGAGCCGCCGGTGCTCCAGTTCAACTGCGCGTTAAACGCCGCGCTGATGCCCGCCGCCTTTCCAGCCGCATTGGCAATGAACGTGACGACCTGATTACTCTGCGGCGCGACGGTTACATTTTGAGCCGGCGTGTAGCTGACCCACTGATCTTTTTGCGAAGTCAAAAGAATCGACGTGCCGTTGATCGGCTTGACCGCCGTCAGGTTGGTATAGCTGGTTGCACTGCCCTGAACGCCGATCGTCACATCGGTTTCACCGTAAACACCTGTAACGCCGGTAATGGTCTTATAGCGGAATTCGATACAGCCGTTGGTCGACAGTGCCACCTGAAAGGCGAGATTGGATCCGCCCTCTTTAGAAACTCCGGAGAAGGAGATTGCCAGACGCTTGGTAGAAGGATCTCTGTTGTAGCCGATGCTCCCTGTTGGCGAGCGCAGGGCTCCCCAGAACGGGGCAATAATCTGCGGCGTCGCGTTTGTAACCGGCAACTGTTTGGCGCCGTTTGCGCTCTGCGCCGGAACATTGGTGGTGTTGCTCAGCCCGATGTATCCGTCGGCGGTGACATAAAAGTTGCTGTAGGTCGTGCCGTAGAACGGAAAGTTAAATCCGAGGCTTATTGCCGCGCTAACGCCGTCGTTTGTGGATGAATAATAGGGGTTGGCGGCATCCGGATTCTTGAGCACGATCACATCGTTATACGTTGCAAAAGGGGTTGAACCGAGGGCACCAATCGTCGCGACGTATGAAGATCCCCACGTCCCGTTATCAGTCATATCAAAGGTGAATGCGGCGTTGCCGGAATTGGTCACCGTAACCTGTATATTGGTGGCCGTTGCTCCCGGCAGAACACTCATCGTGATGGATGCCGGGGAAACCGACGGGATGCCCTGCTTAAACACATTCAGCGAGAACGAATCCGGCCAAACGTTGGCGCCCGCCTCATTGACGACGCTGAACCCATGCGTGCCGTTCGTGGCGGCAGAAAGGATCGTCACCCGATAAACGGTGGAGGTTGCGGCCCCGACCGGCATCGCCGGATAGGCCGAAGAAGTCTGATTAGAAATGGTGAAAAAGGCCGGATTGGCAGAGAGCGAGTTGCTCACATTGCTGACAGGCAGAGCGCCGTCATTGATGCTGAAAACCGTAATGTCAATCGTTTCGCCCGGTTCGTATTTTCCGGCAAGACTTCCGCCGGATATTTCAGCAATGCTGTTGG
>JBAWXO010000360.1:0-2576 GCA_037144035.1 Kiritimatiellales bacterium | reverse complement strand
ACTGCGCCGCGCGCGGTTCGCTCCAGATCTGTGAATTTATGCCTCTGCTTGCTGAAGCCCTGCTCGAATCGATCGACCTGCTGATCGCCGCCGCACAAATGCTGGCAAAACACGCGGAAGGAATTGATGCAGATCAAGGTAAATGTCTGGAGCGTCTGTATGCTTCTCCCGAAATCATCACCGCGTTTGTTCCAATGCTTGGATACGACCGCTGTTCTGAACTGTTCAAACAGTTCGAACAGCACGGCAAGGGGAACCTCCGCGAGTTTTTAGAAAAGGAACTGGGGGAAAAGATCGTGAACAAAACTCTTTCCCCTCAAAACTTAATGTCTTTGGGGTACAGAAATTAACGAGTAATAAGTAATATTGGATTTTCGCAATTACGCATTACTCGTTACGCATTACGAACCATGAAAACCGCACCGAAAAGTTTGAGACTGCATATTGCCCTGTTCGGTCGCACGAACACGGGCAAGTCGAGCTTTCTGAATCTGATCGCCGGTGAGGATGTCTCGATTGTCTCGGAACAGCCCGGAACCACGACCGATGTGGTCGAAAAAACGATGGAATTGTTACCCATTGGACCGGTGGTATTTATAGACACGGCTGGACTCGACGACAGCACCGTGCTGGGCGGAAAACGCATCAAAAAAACAGAAAAAGTGTTCGACCGCGCTGATATCATTCTGCTGATTTGTGAAGGCGACACCTTTGGAGAGTTTGAAAAAACGGTCGAGGCCCGCGCGGCGAAAAAGAATGTGCCGGTCATTCGGATTCTCAACAAATCAGACCTATACGACTTATCTGACTCATCAGACCTATGCGTGAATTCGGCAGACAACTCTTGCCGCGAAAAGGTTCTTGCGCAGCTCAAAGCCCGGCTGATTGAAGTCTGCCCCGAAGAGTTTATTCAGCCACCATCGCTGGTCGGCGACCTGGTGAAGTCCGGCGGCATCGCCGTGCTGATTGTGCCGATCGACCTGCAGGCACCGAAAGGCCGGTTGATTCTGCCGCAGGTTTCGACGATCCGCGATGCGCTCGATAACGATGCCGCCGTGCTGGTCGTGAAAGAGCGCGAATACACTCATAGGCTCAACCAGCTGAAAACGCCGCCGGATCTGGTGGTCTGTGATTCGCAAGTCGTGTTGAAGATGATCGGCGATACGCCGCCGGAAATCCCCTGCACGACGTTTTCGATTCTCTTCGCGCGGCTCAAAGGCGACCTGCCGAAGTTCGCCGCAGGCGCGGCGGTGATTGACCGGCTGAAAGCCGGCGATAAAGTGCTGATTGCCGAATCGTGCAGCCACCATGCCGCCGAAGATGATATCGGCCGCGTGAAAATTCCGCGCTGGCTCCGGCAATACTGCGGATGCGAACTGCAGATCGATGTCTACGCCGGACGCGACTTTCCGGGAAACCTCAGTGAATACAGCCTCGTGGTGCAGTGCGGCGGCTGTATGCACAACCGGCGCGAAATTCTGTCGCGGATTGAAAAATGCGAGGCAGCGGGTGTGCCGATCACGAACTACGGACTTTGTATTTCGCAAACACAGGGCGTGCTTAAACGGGTACTGGCGCCCTTCCCCGCCGCGCTGGATGCGTATGAACGAACCGCCAAGAACGCCAAGAATATTGATGAAGGGATTACACATGAATGAACCGTCTGAAAAAGTGGATGCCATCGCAGCAGCTGTTATCGACGCATGTATCGAAGTGCACAGAATTTTAGGTCCTGATTATTTAGAGTCGGTTTATGAAGATGCCTTGGCAGTAGAACTGAAATTGCGTGGCGTCCCGTTCGAGCGCCAAAAGGCGATTGATTTGCACTATAAAGGGAACCCGGTTGGCCAGGGGCGATTGGATTTCCTTATCGCCGAAATATTGGTTGTCGAACTGAAAGCCGTTGATGCTTTTGCCCCTGTTCATACGGCGCAAGTCATTTCCTATTTGAAGGTCACGGGCCTTTCAGTCGGTCTATTACTCAATTTCAACACGGCCCTGATGAAACAGGGTATTAAACGAATTGTTTTAACCAATTAAGTCGACGTTCTTGGCGTCTTGGCGGTCAGAGAGAATTTAATATGAAAATAGATACAACAGGGCTGAAATCCTTCATTCCCGAGAACGAAATTTTCCAATGGCTGGAAAAGACAAAGAAGCCAACTACGGAACGAATTCGCGAGGTGATTCAGAAGTCGCTGAATAAAAACCGGCTCGATCCCGAAGAGATGGCTGTGCTGATCAACGCCGAGGATGCGGCCTGGATGTTCCCGCAGGGCCATGGCGATGCCTATGGCCATTACCTCACGGCGTTGAAGGGGTATTATTCGCTGTTGATGAACGACCACTTCGACTGGGTGCCCCGGATCGAGGCGGTCAACGTGCTCGGCAAGCCGGTGTCCGTGGATTACCAGGACGAGCGCAAGTTTGCCAAGGCGGCCACCGCTTGGGTCAGGGCGGCCCAGCAGGTGTTCGAGCTCACGTGGCGCAAGGACTTTGCCTCGGTGAAGCAATCCGGCTGGGGTCACCTCTCGGAGAGCCGCGAGAACCCGAGCCGGACTTAAACGGACTCGGCG
>JBAWXO010000359.1:0-2588 GCA_037144035.1 Kiritimatiellales bacterium | reverse complement strand
GGAGATCGCCGCACTTTGAATCTGGCTGCGGAATCCAAAATCACGGCAGTCGGCGAAATCGGCATAAACATCTTTGGCCAAAGATCGCGATTCCTGCCAGATACGCAAATCTTCAAATGACTCAACTTTATCCATGACCTTCGACCTTTAGACCTTTGACTTTTGACTCTTGGTCTTTTTCTGAAATTTATGTTCCGTTCCGGCGATCAGCCGCTGGATGTTGGTGCGATGACGCCAGATGGTCAGCGCGCCGAGCAGGGTGAGGGCTGTGGCGATGGCTGGGCCGTAACCCGTCGTCCATCCGGTAAGAATGACGACCAGCGCGGCGATGA
The DNA here is from genome assembly GCA_037144035.1 of Kiritimatiellales bacterium. Classification (GTDB taxonomy): domain Bacteria; phylum Verrucomicrobiota; class Kiritimatiellia; order Kiritimatiellales; family Tichowtungiaceae; genus Tichowtungia. Next base: position 2,256 of record JBAWXO010000359.1, on the reverse strand, counting down.
TAGAACCGAGCGAAACATAGCCGGATGTGTAGAAAACAATCCCCCACGTCAGCAATCCGATGGCGACGGCCAGCGGAGCGACGCCGAGCAGGACGCCCGCGCTGGTGGCGACGCCTTTGCCGCCTTTAAATTTTAGGAAGACCGGAAAATTGTGACCGAGAATTGCTGCCGAGCCGAAGAGGATTCCAAAGTTCGGATCAATTAATCCAAGGATTGGAAAAAATTTGGCTGGCAGAAAGCCTTTGAGCACATCGAGCACGAAGCAGGTGATGCCGAGCGGCTTGCCGAGACAGCGCAGTACATTCGTTGCGCCGATGTTGCCGCTACCCATGGTGCGGATGTCTTTACCTTGAGTTTTGGCAATCAGCAGCCCAAACGGAATCGAGCCAATCAAGTAAGCGAGCGCAGTCAGAAGAATAGTAGTTACAACAGTCATACCTTACTTACCGAACAATGAAGTCCCCAGGCTTTTCAGAGAGTCTTTGACTGCATCATTGCCTTTGACGTTTTTGTCGAGCTGCTCAAACAGCGCGTTACCCACCACTTCTCCGAGCGGCGGATTGGTGACCGTTGTGTTCGCGGATTGTTCTCCCGGCACCACCTGCTGAATCAGCTGCTGCAAGGCGGGGCTTTCCGCAACATCTTTTACGTTGTTGGATAGCCCGCCGACAATCATTTCGCGCGATGTGGCATTGGCATCGACTCCCAGTTGTTTTCTAAGTTCCCGCATGCCGACGGCTTTTCCGATTTTTACTCCCTGCTCAGAGAAGAGCGACTGCAGCGCACCCGTCAGATCGAGTGTCGGCTGCTGCAACGTTCCGTTGAGTGGAAGTTTTATCGCGGTGTCGCCGATCTCCGTGCCATAAATTTTGAGGTTGTTCAGAATCAGGTCGATACGAGAACCTTCGAGTTTACCCTTGATGCAGGTAATAGACGGTTTGACGGAGAACGAGCTGCTTTGCATCTTGTTCTTTTTTAGCAGGTCGCCCAGAAACCCGGCATCGATATCGAGAATACTGCCGGTTGCGTTGAAGGACGGGCTTTGTGGATGGGTGAGCGGTTCGAGAATCGCATTGATGTCGGTCACGAAAGAATTTTTATCATGCGAGAGCGAACCGCGCAGAACGAGCAGGCTGTTCGGCTGACCTTCGGCGGGCACAGTGAAGAGGTCACTGCCAGTCAGGCGCAGATTTAAATCATAGGTTTTGCTTCGTCCGCTGTCGGTGTATTTGACCAGCGCATCCACGGCGATGCGGCGGATTTGAACCGGAACTGGTTTAGCTTTTGGTTCTGCCGAAGGAGCCGGTTGTGGGACGGAGGACGGAGCTTTCTTGCTTTCAACCGGCTTCAGGGCGTCGGCCAGCTCCTTGACGTTAAAAAGCTGAGCCTTATTTCGTTCGACCACCAGCACCGCACCCTTGGCTTCGGCCAGCTTGATGACCACTGGGTCGCGTTTGAGCAGTGACAGCATTTCTACTTCGAGCAGGCATTTGTCGAACGTGAGCAGGTCGGGTTCTTCATAGCCCTTGAGGTTGCGAACCGCAAAACCGCCCAGCTCGGCTGTTCCTTTGAACAGATTGACCGAAGCGTTGGTGATACACATCTCCAGACCGTACATTGACTTAACGGCGGGAAAGACGCCTTGGTTCAGCGCGGTCGTCAGGCCCTTCGTGAGAAACATCTGTAAGCCGACGCCTAGTAGCGCAACGATCACCAGTAATACAGCTAAAATAATTCCGAGTGTTTTCATGCGGCAGAATCTACCGCGCCGCCCCGCAGATGGCAATTTTAACCGCGAATTAACACCGATGAACACGAATAGATTCCAGGGTTCGAATCGGATCTCCGGTCTCTGACCTCCGGATTAGAACTGTTTCCAGAAAGAAGGTTTCGCCGTGATGGTTTTCCCCTCCCAGGTAAAGCCGCCGCGCTTTTCGAGTTTCTGGAGCAGGCGGCTGAACGTTTCGGGTGTAGCGCCGATGGCGGATGCGATATCTTTTTTTGGCAGGTCGGGAGTGATTTTCTGTTTTTCACCGTAGTGATCGCGCAGGAATTCGACGAAACGCGCCTCGACATCCATCGAGGTGAGCTGCTGAATGCGCTCAGCCAGATAGCGCTGCTTGTGCATGAGCATCGCCATGAAGTCATTGCGGAACTCCTCTTCGTTGAGCAGTTTCAGAAATCCGGCGCGCGGCAGTTCAATTACTTCGGCTTCGGTACAGGCGACAGCGGTAACGGGATATTTGCTTTGTTCGA
>JBAWXO010000358.1:0-2601 GCA_037144035.1 Kiritimatiellales bacterium | reverse complement strand
CAAACCAGATCAGAAACAGAACTAAAAAGTGACAACTTTAAATCAGGACGTGACAATTCACGCCGCATCAGCGCCAATATCCTTGGTTTTCCTGTTGCTTCTGTTGAAATATCTTTCAGGGTAATTTCAGCACCAATAATCGGCCAGCCACGGCGCGGTAATGAACCCTTTTGTTTTTACCTTTTACTCAACCCGCTCTGTCGCGAGGGGATTATCCGGACGGATCGATTCCACTTCCACGCCATAGGCGTCACGGAAGGCTCTGCCGGAGGTTTTTCGGGGTGACCACTTGACCTCAATGGCCCGTAGATTTTCCCCTTGCTTGACGACCAGATCCACCTCCGACTGCGATCGTGTGCGCCAAAAGAAAAGGTCTGCTGGAGAGCCGAGCAGGGCGTTACGCTTGGCGAATTCAGCAATCACCCAGTTTTCCCACAGTGCGCCAATATCCGGACGGAACTCATCAACCGAAAACGCGTTGAGCAGTGCATTGCGGATCCCGGTGTCCCAGAAGAACACCTTTTGACTCTTGGTGATTTCTTTGCGGGGGTTGGTGCTGAACGCCGGCAATCTGAAAATTACAAACGTCTGTTCCAATAGATCGAGATAACGCTCAACAGTTGATCTTGCCATTTGCAACTGCGTCGACAGCTCGTTCACTGACACTTCGGAACCCGCCTGATGCGCCAGCAACAACAGTAGCTTTTTAATGAGATCGGGTGTCTTGACCAGACCGGTCTGAAGCACATCTTTCCAAAGATAGTCGGAACTCAGTTCACGCAGTAGCTGTACAGGTTCAGAGCTTGTAACAACTTCGGGATAACTGCCGAACGCCAGCCGTTGCATCAGGAAGGCCCGAAGCTGCGGAGCAAAATGTTTACTCAGGTGTTCAGGCTCAACATCTGGTCCAGCCCAGACCTGCATTCCCAGCGTTTCAGAAAAGAGCAGTGGAGGCAGCACCAGCTTCCGGTTGCGTCCGGTGAGACTTTCCGCGGCCTGATCAAGCAAATCCAACGAGGAGGAGCCCAGCAGGATGAGTCTGGCGGGAACACGTGCATCATACCAGCCCTTGACGATACGGGAGGTTTCGGGCAGACGCTGAGCCTCATCAATAACCAGCACAGTCGGGCTACCGAGAGACCGCAGGCCGTCGGCGGGCGATAACGCGGCAGCAGCCTGAAAACGGGCTTTGTCCAACTCGACATCAAAGTTAAGGAATGTTGCCGGCTGACCAGCCAGCACATGTTCTACTAGGGTCGATTTTCCGACCTGACGGGCACCGAGAATGATCCCTACCTTGTCCCCGGCAAGAATCTCCTTTAGCGGTTGTTCTGCTTGTCTATTCAGGTACATGAATAACAATATGACCTATCTATTTGTATAGAGCAACAGACAAAATGCACTAAATATTCATGATATTTTCGGCCAACTTACATTTGATAATATTCTGGTTTGTTGACCACACGCCGGAAAGGAGAGATCAGCGCCAATAATCAGCCAGCCACGGCGCGGGCAGGGTGCGGTAGAGGAAGTCAGAGGAATAGAGAGTAGCGACTGCCTTTTAGTTTGTTCCTTCAAAGGTTCTCTGCCTTACTCCGAAGTCTGCTCAAGCGGAGCGGGTGGTGAAAAAAATACTCATTAAGTTAACTTCGTATCATTTCTGCGACGCAGTGCAGCTCAACCTAAAAGATTTTCAATGCACAGGCGTAAAGGGCGCAGAATTATTAACTAGACAACCAAACTAGTTTGACTAAATTTAGTCAAAAAGGAGAGCACTATGCATACAGTCAGTTTGTTTGATGCAAAGACGCATCTATCGCGTATTGTCGAAGAGTTGCTGAAGGGTCGCGAGGATTCGGTTGTCGTTTCGCGCCGGGGGCGACCGGTCGTAAAGATTGTTCCGATCAGGAAGACGGATTCTTCAAAGCGGATCGGAGTTGCTCGCGGGCGCTTTGAGGTGCCGGACAATATTGATGCGCTCAATCCGGTGATTTCCGGCCTGTTCAGCGGCAAGGCGGCGACAGAATGAGGATTCTCCTTGATACGCACATTATTCTTTGGGCGGTGACCGACAGCCCGAAACTGCCGGACGCAGCGCGTGAGATGATTCAGGATGAGCGTAATCAGATTTATTTTAGCGCCGCGTCCATCTGGGAGGTGGCCATCAAGTACTCGATGTCTCCGGATCAGCTTCCGGTTTCGAGCGGGGATTTGTTGAAATATGTAGAGCAGTCCGGTTATATGGAACTTCCGGTTTCCGCAGAACATGCCTCCGGTGTGGCCGTGCTGCCGCCGGTGCATAAAGATCCGTTTGACCGCATTCTTGTGGCTCAGGCCGTTGCAGAGCCGATGCGATTTCTGACTCACGACCGGTTGCTTGAGCAGTACGGATCGCCCGTCTTTATCGTTTAGTTCCAGCCGAAATTCAACTGACTCGGCAAGCACTCTGATAAGGAGGTGCGCAAATGAAAATAACCATCGAGCTCCCGGACAGAATTCTTCTGGGGGACACGCACATTGCCAGTACGGAGGAAGATCGCAAGGGGCTGAAAGCCCGTCTGGAAAAACAGTGGCGCGGAATCCTTCGCCGGTACCGCCCGC
>JBAWXO010000357.1:0-2604 GCA_037144035.1 Kiritimatiellales bacterium | reverse complement strand
GATTCAAACGCCGCAACCCACCCCGGCCTATGGCCACCCCTCCAGAGGAGGGGAGTGAAGCAACCCCAGTTTGACGGACACTCGGTTTAGCATTACTTTGATTCCTCCTCATACACGAGCGGGGCTTTATAATTCAAGGCCGAATGTCTCCGGCGGCGGTACGTATCGCAGGCGTCCCGCCTGCCTTGTTGCGACAAATTGAATAGAAAGTGCTATAGTGAAGATTAGTGGTTAGTTCATTTCTGTATTTAGGATGAATCATTCGCCCGTCACGTTGATCTTCGCCGGGAATACGATCCGCACACAGGTTCCGTCTTCCGCATTTGAGCGCACCGTCATCGATCCGCCCAGCACATTCAGGGTGTGCTGAACCAGAGCCATTCCCAGTCCGACTCCGGTCTGTCCTTCGCCGGCACGGCAGAAGGTGGTGAACGGCTCGAACAAGCGCGGCAGAAATTCCTGCGGAAGACCCGGCCCGTTATCTTCGATTTCAACAAGCACTCCGCCTAGTTCCGCCGTTCCGGTACGTAAGGTTAATACACCGTCCGGCGGCATCGTCTCAATGCTGTTTTTGATAGGGTTGACCAGAATAAGCATCACCGCGTCGGGAGGAAGGACGACCGGCGGAATCGTTTCGGCACGTTCGTCTTTCAACTGCGTGCGGCGCTCTTTCATCCGGGGGCGTACCAAGGTGAGGGCGTTATCAAGCATCGCATTAATGTTAACGGATTCACACTCCGGCGAAAGCGGTTCGTGAAAGCGGTACATCTGTTCAACCAGATCCGCCATGCGGGACAACTCCCGTGAAGCCATCTCGACAAATTCATAATACGGACTGGTCGGCGATATTTCTTCGCGCATCAGGGCAAAGGCATTGCGCGCGGCCGCCAGCGGCGTGTTGAGCTCGCGCGCCATTCCGGTCGTCAGGTCGCCCAGCATGGAAAGCCGCTGGCGCTGCAGTTCGCGGCGTTCTCCGGACAGCCTCTCCAGAGCCAGAATCCGCACCCTCTCCTCCACATCGGTTTTTGCGGCGGGCTCTGTTTGCCGCCCGGCTTTTTCGCGCAATATGCAGTAGATCTGTTCGCCGTCCGACCCGCTTCGCAAAGACAGCACATTCATCTCCACATTCAGCAAACCGCCGTCACCCCGGCGCAGCTCCAGCGCCGCATCCGCTGTCGTCCCGCCCGTTTTCAGCCCGTCCATGCAGGTCTGAAAATGCTGCCGCCCCTGCCGGGTGAGCAGCTCGCTGAACGGCCTGCCAATCGCCGCGGTGCGCTCCAGTCCGGTCAAACGAAGCCAGGCCGGATTCACCTCGAGGATTCGACCCTCGGTATCCAGCGCCTGATAAGGCAGAAGCGCCTGCTCAAACAGCATCCGGAATTTGCGCTCGCGGCGTTCCAGCTCATCTTGCATGCGCATTTGGACAGATACATCGTTATAAACTGCCACCACCTCGCCGTTGGAACGGCGGTAAACAAAATTATCGCGCCAACCGGATATCCGGTCGTCCTGATAATAGTGCATCGGGAAGCCCTCGGGCTGTCCGCTCTTCCAGACTCGTTTCAACACGTCCAGCAGGCCGAATTTCTCTGTGCCGGGAAAAGCTTCTGTCAGCGGCCGGCCCACCACATGCTGCCGCGCTGTTTTTTCAATCCGTTCCGCCGCCGGATTCATGTCGCGTACGATGAAATTACGCCCTTTATCCGCCGCCTCATACACCATAACTCCGCTGGTGATTTTATCAAAAAGCTCGCAGGGCGGAGCGCCTTCCGGATTCTCCGGCCGGGAATAGAGCCGGCGCATCAGCGGCACAAGCGAGAGCAGGCCGGCCACCAGCAGCAGAGAAACCACAAAGGCCGCTATCTCGACGTAGAGATCCGGCAAGTGATTGATTCCGCCGCCCAACAGGTGAAAAAACGTGATCAACCGGCGTGCCGCCATCAGCAACAGCGCAACAGAAATCATAATCCATGAAGGCGCGTTACGGGAAAGCCGCATCAGGCGGAAAGCAAGCAAGGCCGCAAAAAACTGCAAAAATATCGACGCCGTAAGCATCGGCAACAGAACAAATTGTAAAGCCACATTCATTCGCACCCCTGAGCGTGCAGACTACTCGATGCGCAAAACATTCGCAAGACGTTTAAAATGAATGCGGGCGCCTGAATGCGGGCGGGTTCGGAAAAGCAGAAAAAGTCCGTGAAATCGGGGCCATTCGTGGTAGATTCCAGAGCTCCGAAAGAAAGATGTCAGATGAAATCGGAACTCATACGGCGTTAGCCTTTTCTTATAGGCTGTCGCAGACCCGCTTTCATCTTTCATAGTTCATATTTCATACTTTGAACGAACAATTTAATTAACTGAGAGCTGTAACCATGACCTCGAACCAAATCCGCCAGTCGTTCCTCGATTTCTTCAAATCGAAACAGCACACTATCGTGAAATCCGGAAGCCTGCTGCCGGATTCGCCGAACCTGCTCTTCACCAACGCAGGAATGAACCAGTTTGTGCCGATCTTCCTCGGCCAGTCGAACTGCCCCTACTCGCCGGGCCGCGCCGCCGACACCCAGAAGTGCATCCGCGCCGGCGGCAAGCACAACGACCTCG
>JBAWXO010000356.1:0-2617 GCA_037144035.1 Kiritimatiellales bacterium | reverse complement strand
CTGGCTCTTCTTAGAGGAGGGGTCGGAAGCGTTCAGCTGACTTGGCTTGCCGGGAAAACCAATACAATGCAGGCAACGGTCGTTTTGACTTGGACCGGCCGCAATGGTTCCTCGAAAACAAACTCTACGGCTCTCATTATTTCAAAAAACAATTTTTTGCTATGAAGACTCAAGCTTCAAAAATGCAACAGGGATTTACACTTGTTGAGATGATGATCGCTTTGACAGTGGGCGCTCTTGCCGCGATCGTGATTCTGTATTCTTTTGGCTCTCTGTCCACCTCGTTGAAGGCCACTGAGCATCTCAGGAATATGCATTACGGTGCTCGACATGCAATAGATATTATCGGGAAGGATATCATCAGAGGCGCTAACGTTTCAGCATGTGTATCGTCGAACAATCTGACGATGACTGTCATGCGCTCCGATGCGAGCACGGTTCCGGTTGTCTATAATCTGTCGGGTAATAGTTTATCGAGGTCTGAAAACTCTCAGACGGCTGTAACGCTGGCAACAGGGGTGAATAAAGTCACTTTTACGCTGTATGATACAGAGGGGGTGGTCACAGCAGCCCCGGCGAGCGCTTATTTCGTGGATGTGAAAATGGAAATGAAAACACAGGGTGTCCGGAATACATACACGGATGAGCTTCAAACACGAACCCGTATGCGGGTCAAAAGCTGTGGTTCCTAAGGGAGGCTGATTATGACAGAAAAAAACATAAAGAAGGGTTTTGTTCTGGTGATTGCCCTTGTAATCACACTGGCTGTGGGACTTATTGCCGTCGGCATGGTCGGCCTGACGATCCAGGAATACCGTCTTTCCTCGCGTTCATCGGCTTATTCCCAAGCACGCTGTGCGGCTGAGAGCGGCGCGGCGCTGGCCTGTGAAAATTTTGTCGGACAGGTAGCGGCAGGGGGTTCGTTTTCGTCATTCGCGATAAGCGGTAACCTGACGAACACGTCAGGAACGGTGCTTTCCAGCTACAACGTGAGTGCTGTGCCGTCGGGCTCGGATATTTTTGTCATAACATCGACCGGAACGTGCAGTCGGGCAAGCGGGACGATTCAGCGCACAATCAGGGTAAAAATCCAAGCGGTCAAAGCGAGCTCTCCTTTTTTCAAATACGGCGTTTTGTCTGTAGGGCCAATTACAATTGGAGGGAGCTCTTATTTCGATGCCTATGATCCAACGGATACTGCACTGTCAACCGGAGGCCTATATGATCCGGCCAAGCGCAGCACAAATGCGACTCTGGCAACCCTCTCGTCTGGATCATTAACATCAGTAACAAATAAGAAAGGGGTTGTCACAACCACAGGCACCCCGGCGTTCTCTATATCCGGTGGCGCCGCTGTATATGGCAATGTAGCAGTAGGTGCTGGCGGAACAGTCGAAGTAATCCCGAGCGGCTTCATTACAGGAACCAAAACGACTGATGCTTTTCAGGCACTTACGAATGTGGTCGTGCCGATTTCCCTTACGCCAAACAACCCCGATATCAATGTCGGGCCTTGGCCTGTCCAGACACAGACAATCACAGTCAGCGGATCACAGGATATGAGCTTATCGAACCTCCTTGTTACGGCCGGTGGACAACTTACATTCAATGGTTCGGGAACACTCAGAATCTATGTGAAAAATTTAACCACCGTGTCAGGGTCTGGGTGGATTAAGCTTTCGCCCACAACCAATGCTGTTTTGAAAGTTGAAGTTTACGCCAATGGCACCGTGGCTATTGGGGGAAGCGGGATGGTTAACAACACCGCCCGTGCGGCCAATTTTTCGCTATGGGGAACGACAAACTGTACCTCAATTTCAATAACAGGTGCTGGCACATACATGGGAACGATCTATGCCCCGCAGGCGGCGGTTGGCCTAACAGGAAGCGGTGCTGCGACAGGAGCCTTTGTAGGCAACTCTGTAACATTCGGTGGATATACGCCATATCATATCGACCTGAGTCTGTTTAATGGTAACGGTGGCAGTGGCGGTAGTAGCGGCTCGTCAGGTTCTTCAAAACTATATAAGCGCGTGGAATGGGTTGAACTTTGAGTTTCTTAAATACCAAGTATGTGATCTAATCCAGTAAATCCGTCGAACAGGGGTGACCGCCAGACTGCTGGCTCTTGATTTTGCCACCACGGGCATCAAAGCCGTCCAGCTCAAGAAAATGAAAGATCGCATTGAATTAGCCTGTCTGAAAGTGTTCGGTCCGGCAGCACTTTCTGGAATGGATACCCTATGAGCCTGCAGATCAATCTGCTTAAAAAAACGGAACGGCGCTATCAGGGCATTGTCAGCATGAAGGTGATCGTGCTCAGTTCGGTCAGCCTGCTGGTAAGCATCACCGTTCTGGTTTTTCTGCTGGCGGGAATTTCCCGCATGAGACTGAATTCTAATCTAGATCGCACGCGCCGCGCATCGGAACGTATTGAACCGCAAGCGGCAGCGCTTCGCATCGCGCAGGCCGCCATTGCTGCCAACAGAAAAGCATTATCTGAACTGGAAAACTGGTCCAAGAGCGATCGCCTTCCAATGTACAGTGTGTTGCGGGCCGTGCAGAAGAATGTGCCATCTCAGATGCAATTCTATCACTTCTTTGTCGGTGCAGAACA
>JBAWXO010000355.1:0-2620 GCA_037144035.1 Kiritimatiellales bacterium | reverse complement strand
CCCGCCGGAAGACGGTTCACTGGCCGACGCGATCTCCGGGAGCGGTGCAGTTATCAGCGAATATCCGTTTGGACGGCCGGCTGACCGCCAGACGTTTCCCTATCGCAACCGGATTATCAGTGGTCTTTCAATGGGCGTGATCGTGGTCGAAGCGGGTTTTAAAAGCGGTTCGCTGCATACCTCTGATTCCGCCATGGAGCAGGGCCGGAGCGTCTTCGCTGTGCCGGGCCGGATCGACTCCCCGGCGTCCAAAGGAACCAACAGCCTGATAAAAAACGGGGCGAAATTGGTCGACAACGTCGGCGATATATTAGAAGAGTTCGAGCTTTTGGTGCCTCCGGGGAAGTTTGAAAAAACCCTTAATGCCTCCTCGGCGCGACCGGAAGTACCTCTGTCGGAAGAAGAACAGGTGTTGGTGAAAGCCCTCTGGGAAGAGGCGCTGGATGTGGATAGTCTGGCCCGCTCCGCTGGGCTACCGAGCTCCAAAGTGAGCGCGCTGCTCATCGGGCTGGAAATGAAACGCGTTGTGAAAATGCTGCCGGGCCGCGTGGTCGAACTGGCGGAAGATTTGAAGGGGTGAGCCGCTAATGAATGCGAATGGTGTTGATGAAGGAATTGATAGAAAAAGAACTGGTTTTTAAAATTATGGGCTGTGCAATGGAGGTTCATAATAAACTCGGGCACGGACTGCGCGAGAAAACTTACGAAGGGGCGCTCTGCCGGGAGTTTGGTTTGCAGGGTGTTGCCTATGATCAGCAACAGGTCTATCCGGTTTTCTATAAAGGAGAAAAGGGTGACGACTACATTCCCGATCTGGTTATCGAACAGCGGCTTGTTGTAGATGCAAAAACAGTTGAAGCTATTTATGATGAGGAGCGCGGGCCGATGTTGAACTATTTGAAAATAACCGGGCTGGTAGTTGGCCTGATTGTTAATTTTAAGCATCCTAAGCTTGAATGGGAGCGAATCGTATTGGATACGGCTCGTTGATTAGCGTCCATTCGCGTTAATTCGCGATTAGAAAAGGAATTTAAATTATGAAACTGGTGATCGTAGAATCTCCCGCAAAAGCAAAAACCATCAATAAATATCTGGGCGAAGACTATATCGTCAAAGCCTCGATGGGTCACGTGCGCGACCTGCCGCCGAAGAAACTCGGCGTGGATGTTGAAAAAGGATTCGAACCCGAATATGTCAACACGACCGGCCGCGCCAAGGTGATCACCGAGTTGAAGGCCACCGCCAAGAAGTGCGACGAAGTGATTCTGGCTCCCGACCCGGACCGCGAAGGGGAGGCGATCGCTTGGCATCTTTTCGAACTGCTGAAGGGAATTGTCCCGCCGGAAAAATTCAGCCGCGTTACCTATAACGAAATTACCAAACCGGCGATTAAAGAGGCGTTTTCTAACCCCGGCGTGCTCGACATGAATCGCGTCAACTCGCAGCAGGCGCGGCGTGTGCTCGACCGGCTGGTCGGTTTTAAGGTGAGCCCGCTGCTTTGGAAGCAGGTTAAGGGCGGCGTAAGCGCAGGGCGGGTGCAATCGGTCGCTCTTCGGCTGGTCTGTGAACGCGAAAACGAGATTAAAAATTTCAATCCCGAAGAATACTGGGTGCTCGGCGCCAACGTGCGCAAGCGGGTCGATCCGCGCAACCCGTTTGCCGTCAAGTTGGCGCAGATCAACGGCGAAAAGGCCGAGATCAAAGGCGGTGAGCAGGCGCAGAAAATCCGCACTGAGCTCGAAGCGAGCGCACTGCATGTGGCGCGTATCATCGAAAAAGAAATTCAGCGCAGAGCGCGCGCGCCGTTCATTACCAGTTCGATCCAGCAGTCGGCATCCAGTGTCTGCGGGTTTTCTCCGGCGCGCACCATGAGCATCGCACAGGCTCTCTACGAAAACGGGCTGATCACTTATATGCGAACCGACTCGTTCAATATCGCCAAGAGCGCGCAGGAAGCCTGCCACGCATTTGTCACCGCGCAGTACGGCGCGGAGTATCTTCCCGAAAAACCTAATTTATACAAGAGTCGTGGTAATGCGCAGGAAGCGCACGAAGCGATTCGTCCCACCGAGGTTACTCAGACCCCGCAGAGCCTCTCCGGACTCAAGCCCGAAGAACAGAAGCTCTACAAGCTGATCTGGGAGCGGTTTGTCGCCAGCCAGATGGTGCCTGCGCGTATTGCCCGCCGCACCGCCGAAATCGAAACGGACGGCACGAATGTTTATTTTTTCCGCGCCACCTCGTCAGAAATCGCTTTTCCCGGTTACATGCGCGCCAGCGGTATTGAAAAGGCCGCCGACAAGAAGAACGAGGACGACGAGGACGAAAACGACGAAGTGCAGCTTCCGCCTTTGACCGAAGGTGAAAAGCTCGACTGCATCGAATGGCTCGGCGAACAGAAATTTACCAAGCCGCCGGCGCGTTACAGTGAGCCGTCGCTCATCCGTGCGCTCGAAGAGAACGGCGTGGGACGTCCGAGCACCTATGCCCCGACGCTGGCGACACTCGATAAGCGCGAATACGTGACCAAAGAAAAACGCGCACTGGTTCCGACCGAAGCGGGTATGCGCGTTTGCGAATTTCTGGTCAGAGCGCTCGATCCGCTCTTCAACGTCAAGTT
>JBAWXO010000354.1:0-2634 GCA_037144035.1 Kiritimatiellales bacterium | reverse complement strand
TTGGTGCCGATACCGCCGGAAAGGACGATCAGGCCGAGGTTGGCGACCGTTGAGTAGGCAAGGATCTTCTTGGCGTCGCTGGTGCAGACGGCGACGAGCGAACCGGCGACGAAAGTAATCGCGCCGATCAGGGCGACCGCCAGGCCAACTTTTGTCCCTTCCAGATTAGGGGTGAGACGAAGAATCAGGTAAACGCCCGCCTTCACCATCGTGCTGGAGTGCAACAGCGCGGAGACCGGAGTCGGCGCCACCATTGCGCCACGCAACCACCCGGCGAACGGGAATTGGGCCGCCTTAGTGATGCCGGCAAAAGCAAGCAGTCCGGCGGCAATGACCATTACCTGCGAAGTGTGACCCTGACTGCGCAGTTCCATCAGGCTGCCGACCCCGTTATTGCCCAGTAGAATAATTGCCAGCGCAAAACCGAGACCGCCCATCAGGTTCATCGTCAGGGCGCGCATGGCGTTGGTTTTAGATTCCGCCGTCGCTTTGTAGCCGATCAGCAGGAAGGAGCTAAGGGTGGTGATTTCCCAGAAAAAGTAGAGCCAGTTCAGGCTGTTGGAAAAGACGATCCCGAACATCGCGCCCAGGAAAATGAAGAACGTAGCGAAGAACATCGAGCGGCGGTCACGGTACTCCGGATGATGGTTCTCGTGAAATTCCTTCATGTAGCCGGGCGAATAGAGGCAGATCAAACCGCCGATAATGCCGATGACCAGAACCATAATCACGGAAAGCTGGTCACAGAGAAGCCATGGTGAAGTGGCGGTGACTGATTCAGCCTCTGATGGCGCCTTCATCAGCTCGTGCAATTCAAAACCCGCCACCAGAAGGAACTGCGTCAGAAGCAAACCAAGAGCCAGCCAATTTTTCGCTTTCACCGTGACCCATACAATAAAACTGGCTATCAAAGCTTCGACGACGAGCATGGCGAAACTGATGCTGTGAGCGACCCCGTCCACGACCATCGTATTCTGATTGGACTTCCAGGCGAGAAGGATTGATCCGGCCATAATGACGGCCGTGGCGGCATAAACTGCGTACCGCCGCAGGGTGTCGCTGGAAATGAAAAACAGGACTGCGCCCGCCAGCAGTGGAAAAACTATCATCCATGGAATCAGATTCTGAATCATTGACCTACCGCCTCATTACTTTACCAACTTCGTTCCGGATCATCTGAGGATGCCCGACAAGAGAATGCCGCGTAAAAAAGCGGAGAACTATAGGCCTTGTCTGCCGACTTTCAACCAGATTTATCAACTAACTGTCAGCGCAGATTTACCCGCCCGATTTCGGATCATCCCAGGAGGCAGGATCTTCCAGAGATTCCAAATGGCTGAACACGGTGACGTGCGCTAAGGCGTTGCAAAGGTCGGTCTCAATGTGATCGATCAACTGATGCCCGCGAGCCACCGTCCAGCCCCCCGGAACCAGCATATGAAAGGAGATAAAGCGCTGAGCTCCAGCCTGCCGGGTACGCAGAGCATGGTATTGCGCGCCTTCTTCCAAATGGGCCTCCAAGATGATCCGCACCGTCTGCTGGTCTTCGGCGGATATGGCCCCGTCCATCAGCCCGCCCACCGAATCCCGCATGATACGGACACCCGTATAGACAATGTTGGCGGCAACCAGCAGGGCAACAATGGGATCCAGACGCACCCATCCGGTTAAGGCTACAGCACCAATGCCGACCAGAACCCCTGCCGAGGTCCACACGTCGGTCAGCAGATGGTGCGCATTGGCCCTCAGGGTAATGGAATTGTGGCGGCGCCCCGCCCGAAGAAGAATCAGCGCCACCACCAAATTCACGAGAGAGGCCGCAAAGCAAATACCCAGCCCGAGCCCGATCTGCTCAAGCGGTTTCGGGAAAATAAGCCGGTGAACAGCGGCCACACCGATACTGGCGGCCGCGACCAGAATCAGCGATCCTTCGACGACACTGGAAAAATATTCGGCTTTGCTGTGCCCGTAGGGATGATCCTCATCCGCCGGGCGGGCGGCAATCGTCAACATGGCCACAGCCATCAGCCCGCCGACCAGATTGACAACCGACTCAAGGGCATCGGAAAGCAGGCCAACCGAATCCGTCAGGAAATACGCGGAGGTTTTCATGCAAATCGTAAGAACGGCCGCCACCGTGGACAACCAGGCAAACCGGACAAGACCTTTGCGAGATACTTCCATACAAAATTCCTTCGGGCACTAAAGTGAATCAGAAAACGTCCGGCCTTAGATACCCTTTGGCTGTCTCTATAGCCAGAAAAAACGCCCGCCCGGCTTTCTCTAAAACGGCTTTGATTTGTCGCCAGCCGCCTGCCATAGTGTGCGAGGTTTTGTTCGACAAACTGATTGGAAACCTGATGACCGTTCTGCTTTTTTTAAAAACACTTCTGCTGGGACTGATTGAAGGAATCACTGAGTTTCTCCCCGTAAGCAGCACGGGACACATGATTCTGGCCGATGAATTCATCCAGCTTTCGGAAAACCCAGTTTTCACGAAAGCCTTCGAAGTTTTCATCCAATCGGGAGCCATTCTGGCCGTCGTCGTCCTCTTCCGGCGCGAACTATGGCCCTTCGCCGGAACCAAAACGGAACAGCGCAACAAATGGCTCCTCTGGGCGAAAACACTCGTGG
>JBAWXO010000353.1:0-2635 GCA_037144035.1 Kiritimatiellales bacterium | reverse complement strand
ACACCTGCCCTTATTTCCGATTAGGGCACCGGACAGGTGCCCTAATCGGAAATAAGCGATTCAGACTGGCTTCTAAGCTTACGAATGAATCGAACCGGATCAGCGCCCATGGCGTTGATGATCGTTAGAAACTCCAGCAAATCCACTCGGCGTTCGCCTATCTCAATTTTAGCGACGAACGATTGAGGTTTATTCAGCTTCTCAGCCAGCATGGTTTGAGACAATCCGGCCTTCTGCCGCTCCTCACGAAGCAATGAACAGAAAGTTTGATGGGCCGGGCTATGGATCGTCTTGCGCATAAATAATATGGCAGGACGGTAATCCTATGGCGGGATTATCCCAAATGAGGATTGGCTTGCCGCCGGCGCATAAGCTCAGTAGAACCCACAACAAACTCATTAAAGGGATGCTATGAAACGGAAAGTAATTGTACGTTTGGCGGTTTCGGGGGTTCTGCTGCTTCTGCTGGGCGTACTGACCGCCGAAGCCGTGAATCAGCTCTACAGTGAACCGCGCACCGTTTCCGCTTGGGGTGAACTGGTTGACTGCTACCTCATTTCCCGCACATCCCTGCCACCGCTTCCGTTTTCGTATGATGATGTTTTTTCCAAGATGAACACCGGCGACTGGTCTTTTCTGGCCGACCACTGGCAGTATAAGCAAACAGACGGCCCTTACTACGTCGCCAAAGACTCCAAGCTGGCGGAAATGAAACTCCCATTGCATATTCTGGTTTATGAAGACCTGCAACGCGGCGAAACTATTATCCTGAGTTCCACGGACGGGACGAATTTTCAAGGCGAAGCGCTTTTTAAAGCTCCGGAATTTATGCCGTACGAAAAGGATTTTCCATTAGCCCGCTATGCATTCGATGAACTATGGCCGCGTCGTATCATCTGGGAAATCACCTTAAAATCTGAAGCCGATGCTTGGCTGGATCTGGCCTGCCAGGGTAATGAAGAGCAGACCTCAGAATTGCTCGGAGGTGGCGGGATGATGCGCATGATGGTTCCGGAAGAACACGCCAACGAGCTCTGGCTTTGCCTTGAACCGCAGACCAACGGTGGAATGAATCTGAATGTGTTTGCACCGGAGGGCTTCACCAACCGCGTTGAAATTTACTCCAGCACCGACCTGATTTCCAACGTTTGGAGCATTGCCGAACAGAATCTTTATCCGTCCGGCACCAATCCGGCGGTCTGGAGTACGGGCTCAGAAATTGTTCAATTCTACCGGGCGGGCAATATGGATATCGACAGCGACGGTGACGGGGTGCCGGATGCCCGCGAATTGATCGTTTGCAAGACCGATCCGTCTGTTCCAGACACGGATACCGACAGCATGCCGGATGGATGGGAAGCCGATAACGGGTTGAATCCTCTGAGTGCTGGTGACCAGCTCGCGGACCCTGATCACGACATGCTGCCCAATGTCTATGAGTGGTTTTACGGCCTTGATCCCAACAGTGCCGACAGCGCATCCATAACCAAATTGCGAGTTGATCCCGCCCATGCCGGTGATCCCAACACCTACGCCACCATTCAGGCGGCGTTCAACGCATCGACAGACTATTCGGTCATCGAAATCGCTCCAGGCACATACAAGGGGAGTGGCAATACAGGGCTGATCTTCCCGCCCCACCCAATCATGTTGATGTCCGCCGATTGGGGCACCAATCGCTGCGTCGAAATCCAGTCCAGCGATTTTATCGCCTTTTGCCTGAGCGACGGGCAGGACAACCGAACCATCATACGGGGATTGAACATAACGCAGACCGGCAATCTCCGCATGCAGATGGGTTTCTATCTTGGAAAGGGAAGCGGACCGTTGTTTTCGGGAGCGGCTCCGTACTTCGACGGCGTGCAGGTGAACCTGGGGAAAAGTGGTTGGACGGCAGGCTTTTACGGACTGGGCTCCACGAGTGGAACGGTTCGGTTCAATAACTGCATTGTACGGGGATCGGGAGGCCAAAATGCGCAATCCGGAATTTATCTGATGGATGCTCCCGCCATGCAGGCGGTCAACTGTTCTTTCCTGAATTTCAACTCATCCACCAACGAGTCGCACGGCATCATGCTGGGAGTCAGTTCGATCAACCTGGGCCATGCTGCCGCCTATATCGAAGCCCGTATCGCCAACTGCTTCTGGGATTCATCATTTGCATTCAACAACAACTATGCCGTTGCGCATACGCAGGAATCGCGTGCCCGCTACCATACGGAAGTATCCTATTCCATCGTTCCGAACACCGCTTCGCTGGAGGGCGTTGACATCCTGACCGCCGTGACGGCGACCAATGCCTCCGCATTGCCAGACGGATTGCTCCTCTCGAACTCGCCCTGCATCAACGCATCGGGGCAAAGCCCGCTGAGCTGGTACGACTTCCACGGCCAGCTCCGGGACTCCATGCCTGATATTGGCGCAGACGAATACAGCGATATTGCAACAACTGACACCGACGGGGATGGGCTGACCGATTATGCGGAAATATACGATCACCACACATCCATTTTCGACTACGACACCGATAACGACGGAGTCGGCGACGGCGACGAGATTGTATGCGGCACCTCGCCGACCAATATTGGAAACTACTGCGTTACCATTCTAGGCGAGGTCGATGACCAGACCGGAC
>JBAWXO010000352.1:0-2636 GCA_037144035.1 Kiritimatiellales bacterium | reverse complement strand
GTCAGCGTGCCGGACGGCGAGCGGTAGACAAAGCTGTAGGCGACGCTCTTCTTGCCTTTCTCCAGCGCCTTGCCGCGGAAGACATCGAATAGGTTTACACTTTCGAGTTCGGCGGGCGCGGAACTATGAACTGCTTTTAGAATTTCTTCGTGACGAACCGCTTCATCGACGATGAAAGCAAAGTCACGTTCGACGGCCGGATAAAGCGGAATGTCTTTTACCTCACTCCGTTTCCAGACATTGGAAATCAGAGGTTCAAGATTCAGTTCGGCGGCGGCGACCGGATCGTTTAAGCGCCACTCTTTGCGCGCGGCGGAATTGATCAGTCCAATGACGCCGATGTTTTCTTTGCCGGAAAATACCGCGACAGCACGACCTGCTTCGAACGCCGGAACATGTTGCCACTCCCTGCGGTCGTTGCTTCGCGACAGCGAAGCCTCTCTCGCTTCGCTCGGGTCCAGCGTTTGGAAAGTCACGCCGGTAATCTTTTGCGCGGCGAGCAGTTTTTCAACCAGCCCTTTGAGCCAGAGAAAAACTTCCTCTTCGCCAATGGCGCGCTGTTTGTCGAGTGCGCCGCGTCCGGCGGCGCCCATCAAGCCGAGACAAACCTTTTCGGTTTGTACGGTCTTGGCAAACGTGCGGCCAATTTCAAAAAAAACGGCTTCGTCAATTTGGCGCGATTTATTGCGGCCGAGGCTTTCGATCATCTGCGGGATGAGTGAAGTGCGCAAAACGGACTGTTCGGCGCTGATTGGGTGGGGCAGTTCTTCGCGGGCGGCGCGGTCGTCTTTGCCAAAGAGGTCGAGCAGTGGATGGCTGACCAGCGTGTAGTTCATGATTTCGCGCGCGCCGAGTCCGACCAGATTTTTACGGCAGGCAGCAATCGCGCGGATGCGGTTGTCATTTACTCCGGCGACCGTTTCGGCGACCGGCAGTTTTTCGGGAATCTTGTCGACACCGTTCATACGGGCGACTTCTTCGATGATATCCACTTCGCGTTCGAGGTCGTCGCGGAAGGTTGGAATTTCGAGAACGGCTTTTTCGGCATCGCTGGAGAGAATTGAGATTTCCAATGCCTTGAAAATTTTCTTCATCGTTTCGACCGACACGTTCATGCCGATCAGTTCGCAGACAGCGGCCCAACGGACGGTGATCTGCTTTTTAGTCTTTGGCGCAGGATAAACATCGACGACACCTTTACAAACCTTGGCGCCGGCTAGTTCGGCCATCAGCGCGGCGGCGCGGCGGCTGGCCCATTCAACGCTGGAGCCGTTAACGCCGCGCTGGAAGCGGTAGGAGCTGTCGGTATAAAGGCTAAGCGTTTTGGCTGTGGCGCGGATGCCGGACTGTTCGAAGGTCGCGGCTTCGATCAAGACGGTCGAGGTGGCGTCTTTGATTTCGGTATTGGCGCCGCCCATGACACCGGCGAGTGCGACCGCTTTACTGGCATCGGCGATGACCAGCATTTCATCGGTCAGCTGGCGCTCCACACCGTCCAGCGTGGCGAACTTTTCGCCTTTGGCGGCGTGGCGGACGATAATTTTTCCATCCTTGAGCAATGTATAGTCAAAGGCGTGGAGCGGATGGCCGGTTTCGAGCAGGACATAGTTGGTGATGTCCACGACGTTATTGATGGAGCGGGTGCCGCACGCTTCGAGGCGGCGCTTCATCCAGTCGGGCGACGGGCCGATCTTCACATCTTTCAGGACGCGGGCGGTGTAGCGCGGACATTTGCCGGAATCTTTCACTTCCACGCTGATTTCTTTTTCGACTGGCTCTGCGCATTCCTTCAGTTCGATGGACGGCATCTTGAGCGGCTTGCCGTAGATAGCGGCAACTTCGCGGGCAATGCCGATGATGCTGAGGCAGTCGGGGCGGTTCGGCGTGATTTCGAGTTCAAAGACCGTTTCCGGCGGGCCCATGACGGCGGCGAGCGGCGTGCCGGGTTTTAGTGAGGCATCGAGAACCAGCAGGCCGGAATGGTCTTCGCCGAGGCCGAGTTCATCTTTGGCGCAGAGCATCCCGAGCGATTCGACACCGCGGATTTTGGCTTTTTTCAGCTTGATTCCGCAGGGCAGGGTCGTGCCGACGGTGGCGAACGGATATTTACCGCCGACCGCAGCGTTGGGCGCGCCGCAGACGACGCGCCACGTTTCGACGGCGCCGTACTCGACGGTGCAGAGGCGCAGCTTGTCGGCGTTCGGATGCGGTTCAATCGTCAGTACTTCGCCAACGACCACGCCTTCAAACGTGCCGCCGAGCGTTTCGATATGCTCGACCTCAAGCCCCGCAAACGTCAGTTTGTCGGAAAGTCCCGCGACCGTATCGTCAAAATCTACATATTCTTTCAGCCAGCTCAGCGCAAATTTCATAGTCAGTTCCCGAAGAATTTGGAATGATGGAACAATGGAATGGCGGAATAATGGAGCCTGTTAGAGTCTCTTTTTCCCCGATCTTAATGAGTTTCTGCCAACATTCCTTTATTTTAATGGGCGCACAGTTAAGCATGAACGGCTGTTGCGGGCAAGCACGCAGGCGGGGCTTAAAGTTATTGGCTGGTAGTCAGCACTCGGGATCGTTGAACCCGAAAACCTAAGTTGAAGCAGGATTGAGTTGTAAAATCCTGCCTGAATCGA
>JBAWXO010000351.1:0-2638 GCA_037144035.1 Kiritimatiellales bacterium | reverse complement strand
GGTAACCTATGGCCCCGGGCTCGCCAGCTCGCTGCTGATCGGCTATTCCGCCGCGCCGGCGCTCAGTCAGCGTCTCGGCATTCCGCTCACCGGCGTGCATCACCACGAAGGGCATATCTATTCTGTTTTTCTGGGCGAGAATTCGCCCGTGCTCGACGGCGCATTTCCGATGATGGTGCTGCTCGTCTCCGGCGGTGACACCAAGTTGGTTTATATGAAAGCGCCCGGCCATTATAAAATCATCGGCCAAACCATTGACGACGCGGCGGGCGAAGCGCTCGACAAAGGCGCTCTGCTGCTCGGCCTTGGTTATCCCGGCGGCCCGGTCATTCAGCGAACCGCCGAGGGCGGCAATCCGCTGGCCGTACGCTTTCCGCGCGGGCTTGATAATGTCGGCGGCGAATGGAAATACAACTTTGACCGCAAACTCTGCTTCAGTTTCAGCGGATTGAAAACCGCTCTGCTCTACCATGTGCAGAACCATCCTGAAACGCTGAACAATGAATCCGCAAAACGGGACTTGATCGCCAGTTATCAGGAAGCCGTAACCGATGCGCTCGCCGTCCGGGTCGAACGCGCGCTGGAACAGTATGACTGCGCCTCGTTCGCCTGCGCCGGCGGCGTATCGCTCAATAAAGTTCTGCGGGAGAAGCTGGGTCGGCTTTCAGAAAAGTGCGGCGTCCCGCTAAAATTATCGTCGCCGAAACTCTGTACCGATAACGCCGCCATGATCGCCGGGGCGGCATACATCAAATGGGCCGCCGGACATCCGTTTGTCACGCCGGAGGATGTGAATCCAAATTTAAGACTGGAAAATTGGACCGGGTGACCTGAGGTGCGAAGCGCCGAAAGTGCCTGCGGTATTTCCGCAGGACAACGGAACCTGAACCCGCAGAACGAAGTGGAGCGGGTGAAGGGAATCGAACCCTCACAGCCAGCTTGGAAGTTCTTCTCCAAGTCTTTTAATCACGTTCAGGGAGTTGCATCCCGTTTCTTTATCTCTCTGACTGTGAACAGGATAACAGATTTATTTTCTGGATCAAGGGAAATTGAAACAGTTCAGAACAGGATGCTTTTTGATGCCCCAACCCCGAAGTTTCCCCCGAAGTTTTCAGGACGTTTCACACCCCATTTTCTGATCCTTGCGATAAGATTCACGCGGGAGATGACGTATGAAAACAAACACAGTTGAAGTGACGAGAGAGAATCTTTATGCAGAGGTGTGGGCCACGCCCATGATCAAGCTGGCAAAAAAATACAGCCTGTCGGATGTGGGTTTGCGCAAAGTGTGTAAACGAAACCATATCCCGACACCACCCGCCGGATACTGGGCTAAGCTGACGAACGGGAAAAAAGTGAAGAAGCCGAATTTGCCATCGATGGAGGATGCGCCATCAATCCGCTTTCAGATGCCGGCATCAAACGATCTTGGACTTGAAGATTTGTCACTGGCCGACGAAACCGCAAAGCTACTCGCACTTGAAGCCCTGGAAGAAAACCGGATCATCGTGCCGGAAGAAACGGGCAGACTTCACTTGTTCACCAAAGCAGTCAAGACGGACGAAAAGCTGGAAAACTATCGGACGACCCTTCGGATCGATGTAAGCAA
Source organism: Kiritimatiellales bacterium (assembly GCA_037144035.1). GTDB lineage: Bacteria > Verrucomicrobiota > Kiritimatiellia > Kiritimatiellales > Tichowtungiaceae > Tichowtungia. The sequence goes on along the minus strand of JBAWXO010000351.1, from coordinate 1,029 downwards.
ACCGCTGCTCACTCGCGCGTTCCGGGTGGCCGATGCGCTGATCCGGGCGCTGGATGCCCGCGGGTATCTGACGAATGGGATCTTCGAACAGCGCCTGTCGCTCGGTATCAGCGAAATATGTACCATTGTTCCGACAGAGCGCACCCGGGAATACATGGCTCGATACGGGACAACCCGCGGCGGCCCATGGGATGCGTATGATCACATTCCAACCGGGCGCCTGAAGCTCTATTTTTCCTCCACCCACGATTACTTAAGGACGAGCCTCCGCCACAACTGGTCCGATGGCAAAACACAACGGGTTGAGGATTTCCTGAATGCTGTGATTTGTTGCCTGATTAAACAGGCCGCCTCGCAGCACGACAACGACCTAACGCGGGCACGACTGGAGCGGGAGCGGGCTGAAAGGGAGCGTCGAGAACGAGAAGAGGCCGAGCGAATCCGCAAAGAACGTGAACGCCGGGCCGAACAAATCCGGAAAGCGCAGGAGCGCCGGGACAACCTGATCTGCGAGGCTGAAAACTGGCAAACCGCAGCTCTGATCCGACAATATATCACCGCATATGAGGAAAAGTTCGGCCCGACCGAACAAACGAAGTGGGCAAGGGAAGAGGCAGATAATATTGACCCGATGATGAAAGGCGACAAAGGGTAACGTGCGTTTCAGACTGTTGCAAAATCATTGTCAATAGCAGGAAAAAGCAGGGGCGTGTAGCGCACGGGGCCCCAATTTATAGGGGGCTGCGTTTGAACCTGAATGGCATCTGGCAACGAGTGCCCGTTTCAAGGCGTTTCAATTTCCCTGCAAATATCAGGAAAAAGCAGGGCGCGTAGCGCACGGGGCCCCATTTTATGGGGGGCCGCGCAGCGGGGGCCCCAAGGAAATTGCAGATTTCCGATTGGTGATTTTCCAAGGATTGGAAATTCCAGAGGTTGGAAGAAAAAGTTCCAAAGCTTGGAAACTTGGCCGCGCTGAGGCGGTATAGCGGGACGCTGTAACGCCGAGGGGCGGAATCGCCGCAAGGCGAA
>JBAWXO010000350.1:0-2641 GCA_037144035.1 Kiritimatiellales bacterium | reverse complement strand
ACCACGCTCGCAGGGCCGGTGGTGAAAGATAACTTTTTCGCCGGCTGTCTTTACGATGCCCGCCGTGAAATGTCCGGCTGGGACAAGTCCGGATTCACAAACGCCGCGTGGATGTCTGCCAAAGTCACCAAGCCGCTGACTCCGTCCGTGGAACCGGCGGCGCTTCCGCCGGTGCGCGTAACCGGAGTTGTGCGCGATGACGCCATGAAGTAAGTCGCGCCGGGCATTTGGCAGATGGATGTCAACTACGTTACCGGCTACGTCCGGCTTTCGGATATCCATGCGCCATCCGGAACGGAGATCACCATCACATACGCCGACTCGCTGGATGCGAAGAACCGTATCGATTGCGCCGGTGCGGGAGCCGTTTTTTATACGGGCAGCTACAAACTCGATCGCTATATCTGCAAGGGGAGCCAGGCCGAATCGTTCGAGCCGAAATTCGTTTTTCGTGGGTTTCGCTACGCGGAAATCTCCGGCCTGCCACCGGGTGTGAAACCACAGGCCGAAGCCGTAAATCTCCGGACCGATGTTGCACGCAATGGCGAGTTCGCCTGCTCCGACCTGATGTTCAACGATTTTCAATCGATGTTCGTACGCACGCTGGAGACTCACATGCACGGCATCATCAGCGACAACGTTACCCGCGAGCGCAACCAGTGGCTTGGAGATTGCATGACCACCCGCGAACTCTATTCCTGGACCTTCGACATGCAGCCGTTTTGGCGGAAAATCGTCCGCGACATGCAGACCAGCACGGAGTCGCGGCGAATCGGAGACAGGACGTTTACGAATCTGGTCCGGTCCTCTACCGGAAGCATGCGCGCCTCTGGCTTTTCGCCGCTTTGGTCAAAAGCAGTAATCTGGGTACCATGGACAGCGTATGTCTATTATGGCGACTTGGAAATGTTACGGGAGACCTATCCATGGATGAAAGCGCTGATGGACTATTGCGAGGCGGATGGTCCGGACGGTCTGATGAAGACGGTTATGTTCGGCGATTGGCACGAGGAATCCGCAGATTCTCCTAAAAATTTGCAACCCCGTCCGGCTTCCACAACGCCGCTGTTGCTCGTTGGGAATGCCCACTATTTCAACGTGGCGCGGAAAATGTCGCTGATCGCCGGGGTGCTCGGGAACAAGGAAGACGAAGCGCGTTATACCGCGCTCGCGGAGCGCATTCGCCAAGCCGTGATTCGTGGATACTATGATGCCACCAACCGCACGTACGGCTCGCAATCCGGCGATGCCATGGCGCTGGCCTTCGACCTGTATCCGGACGGTGATCGGGAGGCGGTCGCTCTAAGCCTCGCGGGCCATGTGGCGGCGCGGGATGGGCATCTCAATATTGGCACGTTGAACGGGCCTCTACTTGTTCAGGCTCTTTCCGAAACCGGCAACGGAGCCCTCCTTTACGAGATGTTCAAGAAAGAGACCTACCCGGGCTTCGGGTTTATGCGCGCGATGGGCAGCAAGACGGTCTGGGAAACGTGGGGACAAGGTACGATATCCCCCGGCGTCGAAAAGAAAGGCCGGATTGAATCCAGCAGCCGACCTGTCTCCCAACAGGCGCTCGCGTCCTTTGGTGACACCCTGTTCTATCGCGCCGCCGCCGGTATCCATCCCGATCCCGGGCACCCCGGCTTTAAGCACTTTTTTCTTAAGCCCGACATGAAGTTCAATGCAAAGCTCGACAGCGCCAGGGCCAGCTACGACTCGCCCTACGGGAAAATTGTCAGTGACTGGAAGCAGGCGGACGGGCGGTTCGTCTGGAACGTCACTATTCCGCCAAATACCACCGCCACCGCTCACATTCCGGCGGTATCAGCGGAATCGGTCTCAGAAGGCGGCCAGCCGCTGGTAAAATTGTCCGGTATATCCATGACGAAGGAAGGGAACAAAGGCGTGAAGTTTGTGAAGATGGAAAACAATAGCGCCATTTGTGAGCTGCAATCCGGCAACTACTGCTTCGAAGCAAAATAGAACAGATAACATGGAGCGCATATAAAATATCTAATTGTAATATTTTTAATTTCCGCCGGTGCTGTTCAGGCGGTTTTTTCTGCGGCGCAGACAGTGCTTCTTCCGGAGGACGGATTAATCCTATGGCTTAAGCCAGAGGCGCTGTCCGGGATGGACGGATCGCGGGTGAGTCGTTGGGCCGATTCAAGCTCACGGGAAAATGATGCAGTCCTGACCAGCCTGACTTGCCGTCCGGTTCTTCGTGAAAGTCAGATTAACAGCTATCCGGCAGTTATGTTCGAAACTGCAGGACAGCGCATGATGTTACCGCAATTGCAGCTTCCCTATGAAACCACCGTTTTTATTGTCTCTTTTGATCAGCCGCAGACAAAAAAAGCTTCGATACACCATCCTCTTTTGGCTGCGGATAACGATCCTTACCGCAAAGACGGTGATGGGTACGGAATCGGATATCAAAAAGATGATTATGACGGCGTATGGACTGTGCTTGGTAGTGGATCTCTTTCGGATATCTGTTCTTTGAATTCTCCCCGGCATGCATGGGAAGTGATTACTTTTCACAAGCAGATGAATAATGCCGCTTTTTTCCGGGATGGATATGAGCGGTGGCGGAGTACTTTAAATCGGGCGGCAAAGGATTCTTATCATACCGGCTATC
>JBAWXO010000349.1:0-2642 GCA_037144035.1 Kiritimatiellales bacterium | reverse complement strand
CCACCAGGTCTTCCGGCAGAGCCTCTTCAATATCCTCGTGCGTCAGAAAGCCGTGTTCGGAAGCGAGCGCGATCAGCTCTTTAATTTTTTCGTTACGTTCTTCGCGCAACATCACCGAAACCGGAATATCCCCCTGCTGCGGCGTCATGGCGTCCAGCTCCGGATGTTCCGTTGTCTCCTCATTCGGTATCGAGATCTTAGGAAGGCGCACCTTTTTAGGGGGGATTTTCGAGGCTTCTACCGCACCTTTTTTAATCAGTTCTTTTTTCACCGGCTCTTTTTTGGCCACTTCTTTTTTGGCGGGTGTTTTTTTAACCACAGCCTTCTTGTCGGACGGAGCCTTTTGGATTACCGCCTTTTTAGCCGGGTCTTTTTTGGCCACAGCCTTTTCAGCCGAAGCTTTTTTAGCGGCCGGGGCCGGTTTTTTATTTACCGATTTCTTTACAGCAACTTCTTTCTTCTTGACCATGTAAAACTCCGATTTCTGAGGAAGGCGCAAAAATTCCAATTTATGCGAAAGGCAAGCATTAGTCAGCAAAGAGGCTTTGCCGTCAAGGCTTTACCTCTTTTAAAAATATCAGTTTTTGATACTGTTTTGGAACGCATCCTGCTATTTTATTAACCGTTAAAATAGACCGCCCCGTAACCAGGAGCAGGATGTGCACGCACTTGATGAACTACTGAAATTAGCCGTAGAACGCCGCGCCAGCGATCTGCACCTTTCCTCCGGACATCACCCCTGTATCCGCGTCGACGGCGAAATGCGTTTTCTTACAGACCTGCCGGTTATCGCCCCCGAAGATGCGGAAACCATGCTGAGAGAAATCATGCCGGAAAAGAGCCGCCATGAACTCGACAGCACCTTCGACACCGATTTCGGCTACACGCTCGAGGGCGCCGGACGGTTTCGTGTCAATGCGTTCCGCGACAGCCATGGAGCGGGCGGGGTCTTCCGTTCCGTTCCCGCTCGCGTGCCCACGCTCGAAGACCTTGGCCTTTCTTTTTCGGGTGTATTGCGCGAGCTGTGCATGCACACCAAAGGACTGATTATCGTCACCGGCCCGACCGGAAGCGGCAAATCCACCACGCTGGCGGCGATGATTGACCTCATCAACCGGACGCGCACCGAACATATCATCACGGTCGAAGACCCGATCGAATTTGTGCACCAGTCTAAAAACTGCCTGATCAATCAGCGGGAAGTGCACCGCCACACCCGCAGCTTCTCGGGCGCGCTGCGGGCGGCACTGCGCGAAGACCCGGATATTGTACTGCTCGGTGAAATGCGCGATCTGGAAACCACCGAAATTGCGCTCGAAACCGCAGAAACCGGCCATTTGGTCTTTGCCACACTGCACACCAACACCGCCACGTCCACGGTCGACCGCATCATTGATAAGTTTCCCGGCGACCGGCAGAATCAGATCCGCACCCTGCTGGCCAACACGCTGACGGGAGTTGTGGCCCAGACCCTCTGCAGACGGATCGACGGCGGGCGGGTGGCCGCAGCCGAAATTCTTCTGGCGACCTCCGGTGTGCGCGCCAACATTCGCGACCAGAAAACCCACCAGCTGCCCACCGCCATCCAGACCGGCTACAACATCGGCATGCGCTCCTTCACCGACAGCCTCTTCAATCTGGTTCAGGACGGCATCATCACCCCGCGCGAGGCCTATCTCAAAGCCGTCGATAAAGTTTCTATCGAGCAAAAATTCTCTGCGGCAGGAATTGAGATTGATAAAACATTGACGGAATTGCCCGCCGCCGCGCTGGAACTAAACGCCGACGAGCTGAACTCGCCTGAGACCCTCAAAGAAATAGCCTGGAGGCTGTCGACCGACCGCAACTTAAAGGCACGCAACGGTGCCGAATCTCTGGAACTGATTAAGCGGGCCATCAAGCTGGGCGCCACCGATGCGGAAACCTTTATGACGTTGGCCGCCGCGCAGGCGGAAACCGGCGACTTCAAATCCGCAAGGGAAACGGTCAAAAAAGCACTGTCCATTGCCAAGCAGGAAAACAACGCTGAATGTCTGCGCGAACTGGAACAGCAGTTCGGCTATTATAAAAAGTCCAAGCCCCACCCCGGCCTCTTCGCCTGATTTAAAAAATTTCCAAGGCAGGCAGGCTGCCCGCGGCACCACCATCGTTAATTGCTCTATAGCGTTTTACGAAAAACTGTAGTCTTTGGGAGGGTCGCCGGCTCGGCGACCATGGGCGGCGAGGCCGCCCGTCCCTCCACAGGGAATGGGATCGGTTACAGCTTTTCTTAATCCGCTCTATAGCACTTCCTATTCAATTTGTCGCAGGAGTCCTGAAAACAGCCCCTTTCTGTATTCTGTGGGTGCGGACGGTGGCCGCGCCTCTTCCGGGGCCACCGGCCCCGGCTACAGGAGAATTTTTGATTCCGCATTCTGTACCTACAGGAGAGACTGAATGAAGTTTTCTGTAGCCGCCCACGGTGGGGGCGGAGAGAAGCGAAGCGGGTGTAAAAATTTCACGATTCCCTCCAACCTGCCCGGCGGTCAGGTTCCACCTTGAGAATAGAACCGAGGTCATCGCCCTCGGCTACAGGAGATTCATTCCTTATTCTGTGGGTGCGGACGGTGGCCGCGCCTCTTCCGGGGCCACCGGCCCCGGCT
>JBAWXO010000348.1:0-2646 GCA_037144035.1 Kiritimatiellales bacterium | reverse complement strand
TTTCCTGTAGCCGCGTCCGTTGGGCGCGGTAATAAAAACCGGAAGTCATGCGAAATGGGTATCAGACCCTCGCGATTCCATATTTGATAAACCGCGCCTTTGTTTCTTTCCGAGGTTCCTTAACCGGCATGCCCATAAATCGCTTTTATTTAACTGCCTTTTGCCTCTGCATCCAGTTGTGCAGATTTTTCCATAATCTCTCCGACGGGGAGAAAGAGAATGAGAATCCATGCCGGTATTGAAAGCAACATGGTGATATTAAACGTCCAGAAATATCCTACATGTTCCTGCACTATACCGCTGAAGGCCCCCCCCAGCATGAATCCCAGCAAATTGACTGAGCCGGTGATCGCGCCAAAGGTTGCTTTATTCGTACCGGCATTTTTGGCGATGAGCGCCGCAAAGGTAACAATCGCCGCAAATGATAATCCATAGCCGATGATTTCGATCACCAGCGACCCCAGCACCCATGGATTCACAGTAACTCCGAAAAACTCCACCATCTCGTATTTTGGGTACAGAGCCAGCCAGGAAAAACAGGCGTTCGGGAGAAACATTAAAAGTCCTAAAGCAAAGAAGCATTTGCTCAGTCCGACGGTTTTTACGATGATGCCGCCGATAATTCCAGCGGCGATAAGGGCTATGATGACGAACGGGCCCATGATGCCTATGTCTGTAAGACTCATACCCAGCCCGCCCTTTTCAACCGGATCCAGGAAAAACGGGTTTTTGATGACATTAAGCATGCCCTCCCCTAGGCGGCAGGTGAAGAGATAAACGAGAATGACAGCCCCTCTGTGCTGTTTGAAAAAGCTGGTGTAACTTGCCAGATAAGATTTCGGGGTCAGTTTCGAGCTGTTTTTGGAATCACTGGCCGGATAAGGAAGAATCCGTTTCAGATAGAGTGCAATCGCGGCAACAGACAGCGCAACCAGCCCGAACACAACCGCCCAGGCAACATTATAGGACTGCGTCCGTTCCTGAATTTTTCCCACCAGAATAATCAGGACACTGTTTCCGAACATCAACCCTAAGCGGAACAGTGCCGAACTGATCCCGGCAAACAAAGCGATTTGACTGCCGGTCAGGGCGGAAACCCGATATCCGACATATGACACTTCGAAGAATGTAATCACCAGAATAGTCAGAAAAAACATGCCGGCAATTACGGCCATCGTATTAAAGGGCAGCAGAAAAACCCCAGCCATGCACCCGATCATGAAGGCGATCACCAACAGGTTAGTCAACATAACCGACCGGTAGGTTCCCCATCGATCCTCTGCCGGCGCCCAAAGCGCCTTTAATCCCATCGGAAGTTGTAACAGACTGGTTAAGCCCACGATGGCGTTACTTGCTCCCATCGTTTTGAAGACTAGACTCACATACTGGGAGGCAAACCCATTGAAAATCCCGTATACGAAGTCGAGGCAGGGCATAAACGCCCATGGAGACCGATGCTTCGCTTTACCTGACACATCGGCAGTCGCCATTTTTTCACTCATACCGCCCTTTTTGCTGTTCCTGCTTCCCACTTCTAAAAGTTTAAAAGCTCTATTATCTAAAATTCATACGGCTGATGTTTATCACGCCACGCCTATTTAAAATAAAACCGTTATAACGTTTTTATTATGCTTGTCAAAATCATTCCCTTAGATAGTTTGTTTGCATGCCAAAATTAATGCCCACCACCAGCGAAGAAAAAGTTCTCTGTGCGCTTCGTAAAGGAATTTTATCGGGGAAATTCCCCGTCGGTGAGTTTCTTTCTCAGCGAAAACTGGCAGAAGAAACGGATTCTTCAGTAATCTCTGTACGAAGCGCCTTGCGGCAGTTGGAAAATGAAGGATTGATTGAAAATATTCCGCGCTGGGGAGTACGAATCCCCAAGGAAACTTGTGAAACCATCCAGGATCGTTACCTCATCCGGGAAGTGCTAGAAACATTTGCGGTAGAACAAGTTTGCCAAAAATTATCGCCACAGCAAACAAAGCATCTTTCAGATCGGGCCGACAGGCTTGAGTTATTAATTGAAAATGCGGATGCAAAAACTACTGCTGAATTTGCCCATATTCATCATGAATTTCACCTTTATATTGCCCAGTGTTCCAATAGTCCACTTCTTGAAAAACTGCTGCAACGGGTTATCAATGCCAGTTTCATGCTGTTGAATGCCCGTAGCACATGGGTGAATCTTTCCGTAAAGGGCATTAGCCACCGTGAGCTGGCCGAAGTCATTATTAACGGTCCGGTTCGAGATGCCGTCAACGCCATGCGCTCGCACGTTCATACTGGACTTCATCACGAACTCGAATCGTTGGACGGGCCGCCGACGTCTTGAATTTACTATGGGACTTGACCCGATAAGCGCCGCTTCACGGAAGTGCGTTTTTGCAGCCGCCGTGCTCTTTCTTTCCCATTCCAATCTCTGGACGCTCCGAGGCAGAAGAAGCTTTCCAACGAATGAGGATTATCGTCTGTGGCGACCCGAAACCACAGGCTCCCCGGAATACCGAGGACTCGAGCGAAGCGAGAGAGCCTCGTTTATTGACGAGGGATGACCGAAGGGAATGGCCACCCGTCCTTCTACAAGAAACCGTTGCGACGGATCGTTAAAAATCCCTTGCGGAGCAAAAAGCGAACACAACCGAA
>JBAWXO010000347.1:0-2650 GCA_037144035.1 Kiritimatiellales bacterium | reverse complement strand
CGGTCAGGTTCCACCTTGAGAATAGAACCGAGGTCATCGCCCTCGGCTACAAAAAGAAAAGCGGTGATACGGAATACCTTTTATCGCCGCACTCCACGGTGCTGCGCACAAAATCCTTTCTGTGTCTTTGTGTCTATGCTCCTCCTTGATCAGCTCTCTGTGGTAAAAATTTTCAGATTCCCTCCAAGGCAGGGCGGCCTTCCACCTTCGTTTTCCTCCGGCGGGTTTGTGAATTTGGGGTCATGCGGCAGTTTTTTATACCAAAAAAAGTATAAGCCGATCAGGGCGACGGCAAAAACGATACTGGTGAAAATACAATCCCGGTATTGGCCTATCAACAACTGCATGGGAATTAAAAGCAGCGTGACCATCCAGGCCAAAGCGAATGGCACCGAAATAAGATCGTAAAAATGTTCCTTACTCATCGCAGCAGCATCGGGCTGGGAGAGTGCGCTTTTCAAGGGGCCCCAGAATCCGAACGGGCGGGTCTTGCAGTAGAAGTTTTTGAGTACGTCGGGATCGGTAGGCTTGGAAAAGTACGTTCCCGCAATACTGCCAATCAGTCCAATGGCACCCATAAAGAGGAATTGATTCACTTCCGGCATGTGCGGGATAAACACACGCTGCAACACCGCCCCGCCTACCCCGCAGACCATGCCGAGAGTGTAACCGCAACTGTTGAAACGCCACCAGTAAAGCCGCAGCAGGTTGGGAATCCCCATACCCCCGAGCAATCCCATCGAAATCCAGCCCCAAATATCATTAAGGCTTTCCACCCGGTAGGCCACGAGCATGCTGATCACAAACATGACCAGACTGAAAGCATAGGTGACAGAAATGAGCTCGCGTCTGCCTGCATGGGGCCGGATATAGCCCTGATAGAGATCTCTGGAGAGAAATCCGGTCGCTTTGTTCAGCAACGCGCTGGATGTTGCCACGGCTGCGCCAGCCAGGGCGGTGATCAGAAGCCCTCGAATACCGACGGGCAGGCTGGCAAGAATCACGGCGGGCAAAATCCGTTCGGGATTGACCGTGCCTTCATAGCTAAGCAGGCTCAATTTACTCATCCAGTCCGTCCCGAGTATTTGCTGAAGCCCCGAGACGAGCGCTGCGGGATAGTCCGCCGGATGATTCATCAGCCCGGCGGTGAGTTCTGGCCAGGTGTTCTTGCTTGCATCGCCAATGTGAAGTTTGATCAGATCCGCAGCCTGTACTAATACGGACTGATCCGGGAAGAGATCTCGCACCAGATACAAGCCCAACACCGCGAATCCAAGCATCAACGGCCACCTTGCCATCAGGAACCACCCCTGTGTAAAACTGAGCAGGCCGCACTCGCGGTCACTTCGCGCACCAAAATACTTCGGATCCATGCCGGACGATCCCGTTCCTTGCAAGAAAACCTTGAGAAGGTAGAACCCTGCCACCATGGTCAATAAACTGTAGTTTTCATAACCTGGCGGCATCGAAGTCTGCCATTGGGGAAGCGTCGTAACCCAATCGCTGTTGCCGGTTACGGAAAGTGCAACGGCGGCAAGGTTTGTGCCGGTGATCTTGACGATGACCAGCACCACGATGGCGATCGTCGCCAAAATATCACAACCCGCCTGGATCACATCCGCAATGACCAGACCGTAAAATCCCGCTGTAATTGTATAAGTGGCCGTGACCGCCACCATGCCCAACGCACAGGCAAAAGGAGAGAATGGTAAAAACATCGAAAGAAACAGCCCCGCGCCCTTAAACACATACGCCAACAGCCCAACGGTCAGCACAATTGTGGCCACCACGGAGGACAGGCGGGCGCAATTGCCCCACACCCCGCCACCGAACCGAAACTTCATCCACTCGGCGCCGGTAATTACACCGGATCGACGATGCCACTTCCCGGTCCATAACATCATGAACACCAGGATCAGACCGGCACCGCCCCGGAATTCGATATAAAGTCCACGCGGACCCAGTAAATATAAAAACGACGTGATCAGCATTGTCCCGGTCATATCCAGCCACGAGGCCATACCTGCAAGACCCAGCATCCACCAAGGCAGACTCCTGCCGCCCAAAAAATAATCTTCAAGGCTGGAAGATGACCGCCGCTTGAAATAGATCCCAATGCCAGCCAGGACGGCGATGTAAACTGCGATGATTATGTAGTCGATAAAACTTAAAACCATGTTATTCCTTTTCCTGCATGCTCTGCGGGCGGGTCTTCCCCTTCGACAAGCTCAAGCCTGTCTCCCGTTGGTCGGCTCGTGGTCTCCCTCCGTATCTCCGTGACCTCCGTGGTGAAACGCCCCCCTTCGTTTTCCTTCGTTACCTTTTGTAAAAACATTCGCGTTCATTATCGGTTAAAAATCTCTTTCCCACCCTCCGTATCTTTGCGGCCTTGGCGTCTTGGCGGTCAAAAATCTCTCTTCCCCCTTCGTTTTCCTTCGTGTCCTTCTGTAAAAATCTTTTCCAACCCTCTGACTTCCTCGGCAGTTCCTCTAGCGAAGCGGTTGTAAAAACTTCCTGACTCCCTCCAGAGGTGGAACGCGATCGCCGAGCGCGTTTCCTCCTGCGGCGGACAAGCAAAACCTGCCCGGCGGTCAGGTTCCACCTTGAAAATAGAACCGAGGTCATCGCCCTCGGCTACAGGAGATTCATT
>JBAWXO010000346.1:0-2659 GCA_037144035.1 Kiritimatiellales bacterium | reverse complement strand
ATCCGGAAATGTCGTACAGCAGCGAACTGAACGCGATGCTGGCGTTCCACCGCAGTACCAAGCTCTATGGCATCCTTGCATCAGCCGACACGCCGGCCGGCGTGTTGACCGGGCGCATCGATTTCATCGGACGCGCCGGGAACATCTGGACGCCGCGCGCGCTCGAAACGCTGGATTTCCGGGAGGCTTGCGACGCCGAGGCTTGTCCGACGTTCGATCCGATCGGTTCGCTACTGCTCAACGCGCCACTTTCCGCGAACGGCAGACTGTCTCACCGGATCCTGATCGGTTGTTGCGAACAAAAAGAGCGCGGTGCGCAGATGGTCATGAAACATCTCAGGCCGCAGACGATTTTGCCGCTTCGGGAACAAAAACGGGCGGACCATCCGCTGAAGATCGGGCACGGCGAAATTCCCGCCGGCACGCCGGATCACTACACGGAATACACCGACGGCGGAAACACGCTGCGTGTGCTGACGCCGTTCACGCCGCGCCCATTCGACCATGAAATGGCCAATGCTCTTGGGCATGTACTGGCCGTCACCAATCACGGACTGCACTCATCGGCCAGCGGCAACGCGCAGCAGAACCGGCTAACGCCCGACTGGGCCGATTTGACTGGCGATCAGATTCCGTCCGAGGCGGTTTATCTCTACGACGAAAAAACCGGCGACTGGTTTTCGCCTTGCTACGATCCGCTTAAAGACAAAACTGCCGCGCACGATGTCTTCTTCAGTCTCGACGGCAGCGCCGTGTTTAAAATGCAAAAGGGCGGACTTGAGACCGAACTCTCCGTACATGTGCCGCTTGACGAACCGGCGGGTGTTTATCTCCTGAAGATCCGTAATACCGGTGCCGCGCCGCGCCGCCTGCGTGTCGCGCCGTATTTCCAGATCGCGCTGGCTCATAGTCCCGAGTATGCGGGTTCGCTGCTTATCTCGCGCGACGCAGTGAGCGGCGCGCTCTATTTTGAAAATCCACGCAACCGGTTCCGCACGGGCTCCTGTTTCGCCGCCATGAGTGAACCGGTCGAACAGTTCGCCACGCGCCGCGACCAGTTTTACGGCGTTGGCCGCTCCTTCGCCCATCCCAGGATGGTCGAAACCGGCGCGCCCGCTCCGGCGGCCGGCGACGAGCTTCCGGTCGCCGCGCTGCTGACGACCGTTGAAATCCCGGCGGGCGGCGAGAAGATGATTTCCATTGTGCTCGGCGAGGCCGACACTCGCAGGCAGGCCGAAGCCTGCGTGAAAAAGTTCCAGACACTGGAAAACGCCGAGCAGAGTTTGCAGTCCACGCGCGACTGGTGGATGGCTTTACAGTCCACGCTGAAAGTTGAAACCGGTGATCCGGAATTTGACGCCTATGTGAAGTGGATGAAATACCAGACGCTCAGCGAGCGCATCTGGGCGCGTAAAGGATTTTATCAGGCTTCCGGCGCGTTTGGTTTCCGTGATCAGCTGCAGGACACCGTCAATATGATCTGGGTTGATCCGGCGCTGGCGCGCTCCCAGCTTATCCTGCACGCCGCGCAGCAGTTCCCTGAAGGCGACACGGCGCACTGGTTTTTTCTCCAGCAGGACGGCCGCACCGGATTCCTCAGCCGGTCGCACGCCAGCGATAATCTGATCTGGCTCGGCTGGGGCGTCGGCGAATATGTCCGCATGACTGGAGACAAAACGCTGCTCGACGAAAAGGTCAGCTATCTAAAAGCCGAAACGCCACTGCCTCCACTGCCCGAGGGAAAACACGGCATGGGCTTTTTCCCGCTGCGCTCGCCGAGAAGTGATTCGGTTTACAACCATGTGATGCGCGCCGTCGATCTGGTGCTGACCCGCCGGATGGGACGCAACGGATTACCGCTGATGGGCACTGGCGACTGGAACGATGGACTCGACGAGATCGGCAGTAAAGGACGCGGCGAATCGGTCTGGATGGCGTTCTTCCTGACGTACGTTTTGAAAAATCTGCTTCCGGTTATTAGAGAACGGAGTGGAAAAAAACGGCGGCAGTACTATGAGCAGGAGCTGAGAGTATTAGGCAGAAATATTGAAAAGGTCTGGCGCGGCGATCGCTATCTGCGCGCCATTCACGACGACGGCACAGAAATCGGTGTTGCCGGCGCGGGCTGCTGGGAAACCGATGCGCTCGGCGCGGCGTGGGCTGTTTTTGCAGGCGTTAATCCACAGCGAAGCCGCATCGCGCTCGATACGGCGCTCTCTATTCTGGAAGGCGAAAAAACAATCAGTCTCGGCTATCCGCCACTGCGCGAAAACACAAAACCATATCTTGGACGCAGCAGCACCTATCCGGAAGGAGTGCGCGAAAATGGAATGTATTCGCATGGTGTCCAGTGGCTGACGCGCGCCTGCCGCCTACTCTCCGAACAGTTCGCCGCGCAGAGCGATCAGGTAACCGCGCAATACTACCGCGATGCCTCCGTCAGGCTGTGGTACAAAATTTCAGCTATCCCTCACACCAAAGGAGCGGAAATTGAAAATTACGGCGGCCAGCCCAACCAGCAGTGCGCCGACTATCTTACCGTGCACGATCCGGGCCGCATGATCTGGAGCGGCTACACCGGCGCGGCGGGCTGGATGCTACGGCAGGCCTGCGAAAGCGTCATCGGCGCGACGCTGGTGAACAACAAGGTGATTCTGCC
>JBAWXO010000345.1:0-2663 GCA_037144035.1 Kiritimatiellales bacterium | reverse complement strand
CCGGAAGCTCAGTACGGACTGGCCTCCATCAAATTTCGTTGGAACGTTTCCGGAACCTACATGCAGGTCGTGCCCAAGTTTGTCTCCACCGATGCCGACGGGGAAAGCAATCCGCGCGAATTCATGCGCGACTATTTTTCAACCATTGGGAAAATGGGCAGCATGGTTTTTCTGAAAGGCTACCAGTGGCCGTTTGATTCCAAGAAAATCATCGGCGGCTCATCGATTGTCGATATTCTTGTCTATATCGAAACTGCGATGAAAGGGCGCCGCGTGTTTCTCGACTTCCGCAGCAATCCGGAAGGCTTCGAGTTCCAAACCCTGGACCAAGAAGCCCACGAGTATCTGGAAAAATCTAAAGCGTTCCAGGAAACTCCGATTGAACGCCTGGCCCATATGAATCCCGGCGCGATCGGACTCTACAAAGATCACGGCATCGACATCACCAAAGAGATGCTCGAAGTCGCCGTTTGCGCTCAGCACAACAACGGCGGACTGGCGGGCAATCACTGGTGGGAATCGCTTAACATCAAACATCTTTTCCCGGTCGGCGAGGTCAACGGATCGCACGGCGTGGCCCGCCCCGGCGGTTCGGCGCTAAATTCCGGACAGGTCGGTTCCTTGCGAGCCGCCGAGTACATTGGCAACTGCTATGCAGACGGCAGTCTAAAAATGAGTGCCTTCACCCAGGCGGCCAAAGCGGGCGCCAAAGAGGTATCCGGCTTTTTGAAGCGCTGCGAAAAATCGCAGACTGACTGGCGAACAGTTCGTGCGGAACTGCAGGAGCGCATGAGCCAGGCCGGTGCGCATATCCGTTCGCTCGACGGGCTGAAAAAAGCCGCCAAAGAGGCCAAAGCGCAGGTTGACGCGCTGGAAACCCAGGGCTGTAAGGTCGGCAATGCCGTCGAAGCCGTGCAGGCGTTTCGCAACCGCCAGCTTTGTTTCGCGCACTGGGTTTATCTGGAAGCGACGCTGTATCATGTGAAGAGCGGCGTTGGCTCGCGCGGCTCCGCTATGGTGCGCGACGCATCCGGCCAGCGGGCTCACGAACAACTCGATTCAGTCGAATGGAGCTTTCTTCCTGAGAATACGGACTTCCGCGCTAAGGTGCAGGAAACCGTGGTTGAGGATGGTGAAGTGAAGCAGCGCTGGGTAAAATGCCGTCCGATTCCCGAAAGCAATCTGTGGTTCGAGACTGCCTGGGCCGATTACCGCGCCGGGAAAATATACCAATAACCGAGGGGCCTGCGGATATGAAAAAGCTGACGCCGGAAGAAGAGGTTGAGTTTCTCAAAGAGATTCACGGTGAAGATTACGGCCAGTTGTTCGGTGTCGTGAAGGAATCGTTTGCGTTGCTTCAGACGCGCTCACAGATGCTTCTCGGGTTAGCGACCATCTGTCTGACGATCACCGGCTTCTCCGGCCCGAAAATGGCGCAATCGAATTCCTTCAGCCGGTTTTTTATCGGCTTCGGTCTTTCGTTTGTGCTCGCAGCCATCCTTGCCGTTGTCGCAGGGCCCTTGCGATTACAGTGGATGACGGCGTGGAAAGCGGACAGCCTCGACGAAACACTGGTAAAGAATATTTGCCGGCGAGACTACAAAACCCGGTTATATCGAACGGCAACTATTCTGCTGATGATCGGGCTGGCCGGCTATCTGCTTAGTCTGATTTTTTATTTAACAACTGGCGAATAAGGAGTCCCGATGAGTGCATTGAAACTGAAACCGGGCACAGAATGCCGTTATGACATTTTATCCTTGGGCGAAGTAATGCTTCGTCTGGACCCCGGCGAGGGGCGCATCCGCACCGCGCGGAATTTTCAGGCATGGGAAGGCGGCGGCGAGTATAACGTGGCGCGCGGCCTGCGACGCTGCTTCGGTCAGCGTGCGGCGGTCGTCACCGCGTTTGCTAAAAATGAAGTCGGTCTGCTGATGGAGGATTTCATTCTGCAGGGCGGAGTGGATACATCGCTCATCAAATGGGCGGACTATGACGGTATCGGCCGCACGGTGCGCAACGGTCTTAACTTTACCGAACGCGGTTTTGGTGTTCGTGGAGCAGTCGGCTGCTCCGACCGCGGTAACACCGCGGCCTCGCAGCTCAAACCCGGCGACATCGACTGGGAGTATATTTTTGGTGAGCTCGGTGTTCGCTGGCTGCACACCGGCGGTATTTTTTCGGCGCTTTCAGAAACCACCGGGCCACTGGTAATTGAAGCCGCCAAAACGGCCAAGAAATACGGCACGATGGTTTCCTACGATCTGAACTACCGCCCATCGCTTTGGAAAGAGTTCGGCGGATTGAAAAAATGTCAGGAGATTAACCGTGAAATCGCCAAGTATGTTGACGTGATGATTGGTAATGAAGAGGACTTTACTGCCTGCCTCGGTTTTGAAATTGAAGGCGCAGATCACAACCTGACCGATCTCGAGGTTGGCGCGTTCCAGAAGATGATCGCTAGAGCGGTCAAAGAATTTCCGAATTTCAAAGCTACGGCCACCACCCTGCGCGGCGTAAAAAGCGCCACGGTCAACGACTGGGGTGCGATGTGCTGGTACGACGGGAAGTTCTACACTGCGACGCACCGGCGGAATCTTGAAATCATGGATCGCGTCGGTGGCGGCGACAGTTTCGCCAGCGGCGTGCAGTTTGGATTTCTG
>JBAWXO010000344.1:0-2666 GCA_037144035.1 Kiritimatiellales bacterium | reverse complement strand
TACACGCCGACCGTCAACCTGAGCCTGAGCGGCGAGTTTCTTCGGCAGATCTCCCACAGCGAGCCGGAAGCCGAGCATGTTGTGGTCTGGGATGGAGCTGGGTTCCACCAGAAGAAACAACTCGAGGGCTTACCTGAAAACATCCACCTGATCGCCTTGCCACCCTACAGTCCCGAGCTCAACCCCATTGAACAGCTCTGGGATCAGGTTGCCGTGGCCTACGCAAACCGAGTCTATGAAACACTCGATGAAATCACCGCAGCCCTGCGTCCGTTCTGGGAAAGCCCGAAACCAGTTCTCTCTTTACTGGGTGCTGAGAATTATCTACTGGTTTCAGCAAACGCTTCCTAAGCGGCGAATATAACAAAACCTAACTGAAAGTGGTATTACTATAAAAAAAGGGGGGATCAACCGGCGGACGGGAGCAGGATTTGAAGAGCTATTCTCTGGCGAATCGATCCACCCGGAAGATGCGCTAAAAACGTACGCCGTGAACACCCCTAAAAACGCACTTCCGTGAACAATCGGTAAAACAGGTTCGCCCTACGCCCTGGGATGCGCTTCTTCGTAGACCCGTTTCAGTTTTTCAACAGAAACATGGGTGTAAATCTGCGTGGTCGAGAGGCTGGCATGGCCGAGCAGTTCCTGCACACTGCGCAGGTCGGCGCCGTTATCCAACAAATGCGTGGCAAAGCTGTGGCGCAAGGCATGCGGGGAGATGGTCGGCTTGAGACCGCAATACCCGACGTACGTTTTCAGCATCCGTTCAATGGAACGAGCCGTGAGCGGCCCGCCGTGTTTGTTAAGAAAAATCACCTTCTTCGGGTCGCCCTTCATGCTGAGCGACAGCCAGATATCCTGCCGCCACGCCAGCGCGTTCTGCAAGGCCCGCTCCGCGGGACGGCCGAGCGGACAAAGCCGTTCCTTTTTGCCTTTGCCGAGCACGCTGACAATTCCGGAAAGAATATCGATCCTCGCCTCGGTCATCGTCACCAGTTCGCCGATACGCATGCCGGTGCTGTAGAGCACTTCGAGAATGGCGGTATCGCGCACCGGAATATATTCCTGAAACAGACCCGACGGCGTTTCTGCCGCCGCCATGGCATGCGGAGCCGCCAACAACTGTTCGATCTCGTTCACCGACAGAACGGCGGGAAGATAACTGCCCTTCTTCGGCAGATGCAGTCCGCTGAATGGATTAAGCGGCACATATTCCTCGCGCACCAAAAATTTATAAAAGGAACGAAGCGCCGACAGCTTGCGGCCTGTCGTCGTGGGTTCCATTTCCAGCTTCTGGAAAAAAACGAGAAACTTGCGGGCGGAAAAGCGGTCGGGCTCTTTCCAGTTATACGGCGGCTTGGCCTCTTCACCCCAGATCAGCTCAATGAACTGCCGGATATCGATCAGGTAATTGCTGATCGTATGTTCCGAGGCGTTTTTCTCCCCTTGCAGGTATTTAACAAAATGCCCCACACAGGGATCGCGGATGATTTCCATTGGAAAATCTTTCGAATGCTCAATTTACAATTTCCAGCGCACAAGACTAAAAACTATCGTCCATGAGCATTGCACATTGAACGTTGCTTATTGTTCCTGCTTTTTCGCTTTTGGTTCGGGCAGGCCGTACTGCTCACGGATTGTGTCGAAGTCCGGGATGTGAGCGGCGTAGCGGGTGACAATTTTCTTGAGCGCGGCGACTTGCTTCTCGGAAAGAGCGCCCTTGACGCCAAACTGACCAAACAGCGACTCGTAGAAGCTCTTGTCGTTAAACTCGCGCTTTCCGCGCATGACCGGAGGATTCCACGTTTGAACATTTTTGAGCAGATCGAGCAGCGCCCCGGTCTGGCCGGAATCTGCCGTCGAGGGCTTGGCGGCCATGTCGAGACTGTCCCTGATCGCTTCAAAGTCTGCAATCTGGTCGGAATATTTCGTCAGCACGGAGTCGAGCGCAGCCAGCTGCCGCTCGCTGAGGTTGCGTCCGCCCTGCACCTGCTGGCGCAAGGAATCGCAGAATTTTTTATCGTCGTAGGTTTTCTTCCCGACTTTGCGCGCCGCGCCGAACTCGAGGTTCTCCAGCAACTCCAGCTTGCGGACCGTTGCCGCGGAAGCCGCTTCGGGTTTTTCGAGCTTAAGTCCGCTGATTTGTTCACTGCCGATCTGTTCGATATACTTGCAGGCCAGATTAAAAAGCATCTGCTGCTGCCGCTGGGTAATCGCGCCGTCTGCCTGAAACTTTTCGCGCACCGACTGCGCCGTTTCGCGGTCGTCATAGGTGCGTCGTCCGCGCTTGACCGGCTCGGCCCACTCTTTAACCTGCTCCAGCGCGGCGAGAACCTTCTGGGTTTCGCCAGCATCGGCCATGTCGCGAGCGCCTTCGAGCCATTCCAGGAATTGGATGTAAAATTTCTGCATCATGTCGGCCCACTCGACAGAACCGTCTTCAATCCGGTCGAGCTTTTCTTCCATTTCCGCAGTGAACTTGACGTTGAAAAGCGGATCGAGCGCTCCGACGAGGAATTCGTTTACACGCATTCCAGCCTCGGTCGGAACGAGTGAGCGTTTTTCTTTGGTGACGTACTCGCGTTTGTCGAGCGTCGCCAGCGTCTGCGCATAGGTGCTGGGGCGGCCGACACCGTTTTCTTCGAGCGCTTTAATTAAGGAAGGCT
>JBAWXO010000343.1:0-2692 GCA_037144035.1 Kiritimatiellales bacterium | reverse complement strand
GGACCCCGCCCTACAAATCTTTTTTACAGACCTGTTACGTTGGCAGCCTGGGGGCCTTTGGCACCCGCAGTAACTTCCATCGTTACATTCTGGCCTTCAGCCAGAACTTTACGGCCGCTGCCGTTGATGGCGGAATGGTGAACGAAAACGTCCTTGCCACCTTCCTGAGAGATGAAACCGAAACCTTTTTCAGCGTTGAACCACTTGACCGTACCATTTACTAATGAACCCATATTTACCTCTTTACTCACCACCGGCTTTTGACCGGTGTTACTAAGCTCCCTCACGTATTGAACAGGAGCCACACAAAACCGGTAGAGGGACTTTCCCTCCACCACGAAAAAAGGTTTTAGGCCAAATGGCGCAGAACACAAGGTTTATCGTCGATTTTAAAAGGCGGGATCGTGAAGCGAATCAACTTTTTCAACTCTTGGATACACAAATTCGGGAAGAACCATTAAGGTCTCCGGCATGAATACTTTGGACGTGCTTAAAAAACTTGGGAAAAATCACGGAACGCCTCTCTTTGTGGTCGACCACGATGTTCTCCGCCGGAACTATGCCACCTTTAAAAAATATCTGCCCCGCGTCCAGGCCTACTATGCGGTGAAGGCCAACCCGGATCCCGCCATCGTCAAGACTCTGTTCGATGCGGGCGCCAGCTTTGACGTGGCCTCGATGCCGGAGTTCAACATCGTGTACGACCTGATCAAGCGCATGCCCGCCAAACAGCGGCAGGACTGGATCTGGGACAAGATCATCTATGCCAACCCCATCAAGGTGAATGAGGCATTACGGGAACTGGACCAATACAAGGCGCTGGTCACGTACGACAATTACGAGGAGATCAAGAAGATCAAAAAATACGCGCCCAACTCGGGGCTCGCCTTGCGATTGAGCGTTCCCAATACCGGCGCCATGTGCGAACTCTCTTCAAAGTGCGGCGCGGCATCGGGCGAAGCGGTGGATCTTATTCTGGCGGCGGACAAGGCCGGACTGGTCGTGGAAGGCCTGAGTTTCCACGTCGGTAGCCAGACTACCAACTTCGAGAATTTTGTTCAGGCCATTAATCTGGCGGCAAGTGTGTTCGAAGAAGCGAAAAGCCGCGGGTACACGAAAATGAATCTTCTGGATATCGGCGGCGGATTTCCTGCACCCTACGACGCAACCGTAAAACCTTTCAGCGAACTTGCCCGCAAAATCAACGCCGAGCTCAACCGGCTCTTCCCGAAGGATATTCAGATCCTGGCTGAACCGGGGCGGTTCATGGTCGCGACGGCGGGCACCGCAGTCTCTCAGATCATTGGCAAGGCCGTCCGCAACGGAAAACTCTGCTACTACATTGACGACGGGGTTTATAATACGTTCTCAGGAATCATCTTCGACCATTGCAAGTATCCGATAAAAGCGTTCAAGCGGGGACCCACTGAAATTTGCACGGTATTTGGTCCAACCTGCGATGCGCTCGACGTGATCTCGATGTCGGAAGAACTTCCGACGAATCTGGAGCTGGGCGATCTCGTGTACAGCCGGAACATCGGCGCCTACAGCACGGCTTCAGCGACAAGCTTCAACGGGTTCTCGCCGGCCAAAATCGTCCATATCAATCAATAGAAACCCACCCCGCCGTTCCGGCACCCCTCCGAAGGAGGGGATCGTATAGAGGTTTCATTCCCCTCCATGGGAGGGGTGGCCGCAGGCCGGGGTGGGTCGTGCGGTGCCACAATCGTTAAACGCTCTGCATGACCTTCGGTTTTTATTACCGCGCCCACCGTGCGCGGCTACAGAAAATCGATCCCCCTGTGGGTGCGGCCGGTGGCCGCGCCTGTAACGAGTGTCATACGTGCTTGGTATAAATGCCCCGGAAATAAAAAAAGACCGTCATGCGGTGAGCATGACGGCCCTTTGATTTATCTACGCCGAAAGTTTACTTCTTCTTTCCGGCTTTCTTCTTCGCCTTTTTGGCCACGACTTTTTTCGGGGCGGACTTCTTGGCTTTTGCCTTCACCGCTTTTTTGGCTGTCTTTTTCGCAACCTTCTTGGGGGCGGACTTTTTCTTGGCAACGACCTTTTTCGGCGCGGCTTTTTTGGTTTTGGCTTTTGGCTTCTTCACCACCTTGGCGGCTTTGGTTTTTTTGGCCGGAGCAGGGGAACGTTTCGTCTGCCCCTGAGCGGTTAATTTCTGGAGGGCTGCTTCCTGTGCCTTCTTGTCGATCGCGATAATGGGGTTAGCCGCCGAAACGGTGACGGTTGCGGTGGATTCAGCGAGTTCTTCAGCCAGATCGCGCACCGTGCCGTCAAATGAGAATTTACTGCCGGGCTTGATCTCCTTGACGTCCGTGGGCAAACCGATTTTGTCGAGGATGGCGATAAATGGCTCAGGATCGAGTTCTTCCACATTCACCATGGTTTTCGGATCCCAGACGCCCTGAGCCACCAGCATGGCCGCCGCCACCGGGGGAACACCCGCCGTGTAGCTGATACCCTGCGATTCGATTTCCTCGTAGCAGGCGTGATGATCGGAAACCTGATAGATGAAAACCTCGCGTTTCTTCCCGTTCTTCCAACCCTTGACGAAATTGCCGATGCAGGTTTTGCCCGTGTAGCCCGGCGCCAGAGTTTTCGGATCGGGCAGGAGGGCTTTGACGACCTTCAGCGGAACAACTTCCTGTCCGGTGGTCAATTTCACCGG
>JBAWXO010000342.1:0-2699 GCA_037144035.1 Kiritimatiellales bacterium | reverse complement strand
GAATCCGTGGCAGCAGGCGGAGATAAAGTCGCCGGTTTTTTGATGTTTTTTTCCAATGAGCTTTTCAATGACCGGATTAAAAAAAAGTAGGTCGGTGGTGATGAAGACCTGCATGCCGGATTCTCCGGCGATGGCGAAAAGCGTTCGGTAGAGTTCACGGTACTGCTCAATTTTCTGTTTTAGTTCGGTGGAGTAGGGCGAAAGGGGGGTCAGATGGGCGAGGTCATCGAGTGTCACCGCATTATACCCCATAGCCGCGGCCTTGATAGTGAATGTGCGGAAATCGTTCTCGATCTGTCGGCATCTCGCGTCCGGAATGCGTCCGCTCGCATCCAGCTCGGCGAAATCAATCTTTGACCAATTGATCTCCGGACGACGGTTTTCCTGAAAGAACGGGCCGATTCCATCAATTAGAAAAAGCCCGTGGTTCAAATGATTCATGGCTCAATCGTAACACTGATTTGTGAGAATCCGGTTAGCGACCGGGAAAAATCTGCAATTTGTCGGGGTTTCGCCGCTTCGAAAATCAAACATAAACCGAACTGTATCCTAATACAAACCTAACCGGTCAGGTTTAGATTTCTGCGCATGATATACAGTGAAAAATTACATAGCAGGGCTGACCTGCACGTTCACAGTAAATACTCCGACCGTCCGAGCGAATGGTTCCTGCGTCGCATCGGTTCGCCGGAAAGCTTCGTAGACCCGCTGGCTCTCTACCGAACCTGCCGGGAGCGAGGAATGGATTACGTAACCATTACCGACCATAACAAAATCAGCGGTGCTCTCGAAATCGCCCATCTGCCGGGAACGTTTCTTTCTTCTGAACTCACCACCTACTTTACGGAAAACAACTGTAAAGTTCATTGTCTCGTCTGGGGTGTCACCGAGAAGACCTTCCGGGATCTCGATGAACTGCGCCCGGATATTTACGACTTGCACCGCTATCTGAACGAGAACCATATCGTTCACGCCATCGCCCATCCACTATTCCGTAATAACGACCGGCTCACCGCCGAGCAGTTTGAAAAACTCATCTTGATGTTCAAGCGCTTTGAGGGACTCAACGGTTCGCGTCATCCGCGCGCCGGGGTTCTCGCCGAAACGGTTTTTGAAAATCTAACGCCGGAACTGATTGAAAAGCTCGCGGATAAACACGGCATTGCGCCGACCGGTTCCGAACCTTGGAAAAAATTCATTACTGGCGGCAGCGACGACCACAGCGGGCTCTACACCGCCGAGGCTCATACGGTCACTCCGCGCGCCGCGACCGTCTTCGACTTTTTGCAGCACCTCGGCGAAGGAAATCATCAGCCCGGCGGCCGGGCCGGAACCAGTGTCCGGCTGGCGCATAGCCTCTACGGTATCGCCTACAGCTATTATGAAAACCGTTTTCTCAAAAGCAGCGCCGGTAAAGACAGCCTTGTCGGAGCCCTGCTCAAGCGGATCGTCGAAAAACCGGAAGCGCCGGAAACCGGATTGCGTGCGACTTTTACACAGCCCATCCGCCGGCTGATTTTCGATCAGAAGAAAAAACAGCTCAATGACCTCGAAAAGATGCTTCTTGAAGAAATTATTGCCATTCGCCAGCAGCCGGTTGAAGAAGGCGAGGTTCCTTATCGCGAAGACGACCGGAAATTTAAAGCCGCCTGCCGCATCGGTCATCAGCTCACTTTCACTTTTGTCCAGCGCTTCATCGAACAGATTCAACGCGGCGGACTCATTGAAAGCATACAGTCTTTTGCATCGCTCGGCCCGGTTGCACTGGGCTTGGCTCCGTACCTGACTGCATTCAAGGTGCAACATAAGGATGAAAAATTTCTGCGCGAGGTCGCCGCGAGTTTCCCGGGCACAGAAAAACTTACCCGCCGTTCCGGTAAACGCGCCTGGTTCACGGATACCTTCACCGATATGAACGGTGTAGTGAACACCATTCGCACACTCGCCACGCTGGCGCATAAAGAGGGGAAGGAGATCACGGTAGTCACCTGTCTGCCCGAAAAACCGGAAGCGGACTTTCCTCTCAAAAACTTTCGGCCTGTCGGCACCTTCACGTTGGAGGAATATAACCGGCAGGAGCTGGTCTATCCACCGTTTCTCGAGATCATCAACTGGCTCGAAGAGGAAGAGATCGACGAGGTCATTATCTCCACGCCCGGCCCGGTGGGTCTCGCCGCTCTCGGCGCGGCGCGCCTGCTCAAACTTAAAGTGAGCGGCATTTATCACACGGACTTTCCGCAGTACATCCGCCACCTGGTCGACGATGAACAGATGGAAGACCTTACCTGGCGTTACATGTCGTGGTTCTACGAAGGCATGGACCGGATCGCCGTTCCCAGCCGGACTTACCTCGACCAGCTTGTGGAAAAAGGCTTTGACCGTGAAAAGCTTTACGTCATGCCGCGCGGCGTGAACCTTGAACGTTTTTCGCCGGATAAGCGGGATGAAAATTTCTGGAAACAATTCGGCGTGAACAGCGGATTTAAATTTTTCTACGCCGGACGCATTTCCAAAGAGAAGAATCTCGAAAATCTGCTCGACGCATTCCGTTCACTCAACGGCGACACAACGTTCAACGCGCAGCTTATTCTGGCCGGCGACGGCCCGCATCTGGAAGAACTCAAAAAGGAATATGCTAATGAACACATTATCTTCACGGGGCGTCTCGACGGCGAGGCGCTGGCGCAAGCCGATGCCGG
>JBAWXO010000341.1:0-2700 GCA_037144035.1 Kiritimatiellales bacterium | reverse complement strand
GCGCAGCACCGTGGAGTGCGGCGATAAAAGGTATTCCGTATCGCCGCTTTTCTTTACCACGATACGGAGGGAGCAGAACAAGACAAGGCGGTGATCCTTACTTGCGCCAGGGCCATTGAATGAGGCTTATAAAGCTCCCCTTTTCATCCGTAGGGAGCTTGAAGGCATAGACCCGATTAAAGTCGAGAATGGATGCTCCCGGAGGAATAGAAAAGCCGCTGGGAGGAGTTTTGATAAAAAATGCCCAGTCGGATCCGAGCCGGAGGTTTGCCAAGTCGTCCGACTGATGAATGACAAGCACCGGACAGGCAAAGGCTATGCCGACCGCTTTGATCAACGGGGTTAAATCCAGATAGCGGTTTGAGATATTAACCGCAAGGATTCCGTCCGGTGCCAGCCGGTCAAAATAGAGTTGAAACGCTTCCCGAGTGGAGTGATGTCGAGGGATGTTGTCTCCGGTGAAGGTGTCTAAGCAAATCACATCATAGCGAGGCTCACGGGCGGTGCGTTCCGCCTCAAGAGCCTTGCGGGCATCGCCGAATACAATGTCGATGTTCGCAGGCGAGTCCGCAAGGAATGAAAAAACAGCCGGATTGGTGGCTATGCTGAGAACCTCCGGGCTGATTTCATAACCCCGGTAAAAGTCGTTGGTGCGTCCATAGGCGGACATGACTCCCATACCGAGACCGACAAGAGCTACGCGCATAGGCTCGCCTTGTTTGTATTTCGGGTGCTGGAGAATCGCAACGCCCCCCGCGTCTGCGGTGAAATAGGAGGTGGGCGTGCGGCGCTTGGAGGGTGTGGTGGCCTGGATCCCGTGCACGGTGTTTCCATGAAAGAACTCGCGGATAAAGCCGGTTTCCTGTCCGGATCGCGCGGGGAGTTCCGTCACGCGCAGGGTGCCGAAGAATCCCCGGTCGCGCCAGATCACGGGCCGGGCGGTTTTTTGCGGCATCCAGACGAACCCGGCGGCAACAAACGCTACAGCGGCGGCGGCCAGAACCGCTGCGGCCAGCATCTTTTTTCGCGGTATGCCGGCCCCGGCATAGGCGAGCAGAGCCACGCCCAGAAGGAATAGTGCGATTGGATATTCCGCAACCGTCTTAAAGAGACAGGGGGCCAACAGCGAGGCGCTGAGGCCTCCGATGGCTCCGCCGGCCGCATTGCCCAGATAGTAGAGTGTCAGGTGCCGGGTTTTCGGGCGAAGCTGATAGAGCCAGTGGTGCAGAAACAGCGGGCCGAAAAAGCAGAGCCCCAGCGTCGCGATAAGATTCCAAATGAAGGTTCCTTCTTCGAACCGTTTAGACATTAGGGCGGAAAAGATTGCAAATCCGGCGGCGATAAAAGGGAGCGGGAGGAACCCTTTGGAGTGCATTCCCGAAAACCCGACGACATAGCTGAGCAGGAAAAGTGCGAGCAGAACCGCCCAGACCAGCGGCAGAGGCATAATATCCAGCGTGATGTGCGCGGTGAGCGCATTCAGCAGAAAAACCGAGCAGGCCGGCAGAAAAAACCAGAGCACCCGGTGTTTCGCGGGCGGCGACGATTCGCTTGAGACTGAACCGGTTTTTGCGGACTCTGCCGACCTGTCAGTCGGAATCTGCCGGGCGAGCAGGACAGTATAGATGCCCAGCATGACGGCAAATCCGAGCCACTGCATCCGCAAAGAAATGAACGGTTCAAACAGCAGCGGATAGGCAAACAGCCCCGCAAAAGAGCCGAGGTTTGAAACCGCGTAGAGTTTATACACCCCGTCGGGTGAGTCAGAGCGGGTTTTGGAAACCCAGACCTGAACGAGGGTGCTGCCGGCCGAAAGAAGTACATACGGCAGCCCGGAGATCAGCAGAACGGAGAAAATGACATGCAGCGCGGGAGAGGAGCCGGCGCCGATCAGACTGCGGAGATGCGGGAGAACAAAGACAAAAGCGGCCGTCCAGAGCACGGCGAAAAGCAGCAGGGTCAGATGAGCGACGCGCTGGGTCCTCAGCGGTTTTTTGGAAATCAGATGGGCATAGAGATAGCCAACGAAAAGGAGCGTCTGATAGGCGGCCAGACAAACTGTCCATACGGCCGCCGATCCTCCGAATGAGGGCAGAAGGGTTCCGCCCAACATGGGCTGAATTCCGAAAAGCAAAAACGAGCCGGTAAAAACGACCGCCAGGGCGTGAAAGTTTTTCATTCACAGACCATCGCAGAAACAGGAGGTGGATTCAAACTCTATGTGCGGTTCGACAGAATTCCAACCATTGGAAACTTGCCTGGGGAGTTTCACCACGAGGTCACGGAGATACGGAGGGGGACCGCGTGGGGAGAAGGATGAAGTATGAAAGATGAAAGATGAATTGCTAGGGGTGGAAAACCACAAAAGCAGACTGAGGAAATAAAGAGGCGCGGCCACCGTCCGCACCCACAGAGAAACAAACAAGGGTTGGAAACTTAACCACGGATGGGAATGGCCACGAAAAACACCAAAAGGCACAAAAAGGTTCCGAGGGTTGGGAAAGAGATTTTTACCACCCAGCCTTCGCCAAGGCTACGGCGGGCACGGCAAAAAACACAAAAAGGTTCCGAAGGTTGGAAGAGAGATTCACCACGGATCACACGGATGGACGCGGATGGGAATGGCCACACCTGAGCCAACGGCGAAAGAGGCTGGCGCTGAAAGCGACGGCAGCGAAGCGGCAAAAAACACGAAAAGGC
>JBAWXO010000340.1:0-2705 GCA_037144035.1 Kiritimatiellales bacterium | reverse complement strand
ACGGCGTTTACGTTGAAGAAATTCTCGGCGAAGGCAAGGTGACCGGACTCAAAACCCGCGCGCCGCAGGAAATTCCGGCCGACATCGTGATTGTCTCGGCGGGCATCCGGCCCAACGCGGAACTGGCGAAAGCGGCGGGACTCAAAACCGATCGCGGCATTGAAGTGAACGAGCGGATGCAGACGTCGGATTCGTGCATCTACGCCGTCGGTGACTGCGCTGCCGTCAACGGGCGTTGCGGCGGACTGTGGGAGCCGGCGTCGCTGCAAGGCAATGTTGCCGGGGCCAACATCGCGGGCGACGACAAAACATATGCGTGCAAACTCTACGGTGCGACGCTGGCCGCCTTCGGCACCTCGCTGTTCTCCATCGGCGACCTTGGCGCGGGCGACGGGACGTGCGAACAGATCATGGAGTACAACGAGCTCGGCGGAAAGTACCGAAAGATTTACTTCAAAGACGGCAAGGTGGTCGGCGGCGTACTGCTCGGCGACGTGAAATTGACCAATCCCCTGCTACTCAGCGTCACCCGTGGCCTCGACACCGAAACCGCGCTGGAGATGATGAAGCTGTGACGTAATGCGTAACCGAAGAATATCTGTCCGGCCATTTTTCAATACCTGTAAACCGCTATTACGCGTTACGTATTATTGTTTTCCAGCGCGTTTGAGCAGGTTGCGTTCGTGGCTCGTCAGAGAATGCAGGCCTTGCTGCGTGGCTTTGTCGAGGATGCGGTTGATTTCGGCGCGGCTGACGGGCGGCTTTTCTTTCGGCCGGAATTTTTCTTTCAGCTTATGCAGGATGTCCGGTCGTCCGACGATGGTGGCGTAGATGTACCCGGCGATACCTCCGCCAAGGTGCGCGGAGTTGGCGACATGTCCGCCGGATCCGACGGCGAGGGTGTGCATGAATTCATAAGCGCCGATCAGTAGGACGAAGAGCCAGGCTTTGATGGGCACGAAGGGCAGGAAGATAAGGATCATTTCGCGGTTGGGATAGAGCGCGGCGTAGGCGCCGAGGATGCCGAAGACGGCGCCGGAGGCGCCGACGCAGGAGCCGTAGGGCGACAGCAGCGCCCAGCCGAGTCCGCCGAGGATGCCGCTCAGGAAGTAGAGGGCGAAGAAGCGGTTGGTGCCGAGCGCCCGTTCGGTTTCCGGGCCGAGGAAGTACAGTCCCATCATATTGGCGAACAGGTGCCAGAATCCCTGATGGATGAACAGATAGGTGCCGAGCTGCCAGACGCTGTAAGTGGTCCACCAGTCGGCGTGTAAGGCGCCAAAGGCGCTGAGCGGAAAATGAAAGATGTATTCAATGACGTAGGCGGCGATGTTGGCGACAAGCAACACCTGCACGCCGAAGGTCATTTCGTTCGGATTCCCGTAAATATCCTGAGTCGCAGTTCGCATAGTGGGGTTATC
The DNA here is from genome assembly GCA_037144035.1 of Kiritimatiellales bacterium. Classification (GTDB taxonomy): domain Bacteria; phylum Verrucomicrobiota; class Kiritimatiellia; order Kiritimatiellales; family Tichowtungiaceae; genus Tichowtungia. The sequence goes on along the minus strand of JBAWXO010000340.1, from coordinate 1,287 downwards.
ATAGCTGATTTTTAATGGATTGCAAAAGCGTGAGGTTTGAATTAGTTTCACCCCTCGTTTAACAGCTCCGGAAGAGAAAAATGTCAAATATTTTTGTAAGACCCTATGACGAACCGCATAAACCTCACAAGAGGTTTGTTAGGACCGGGCTGATCGTGCTTACGGCAACCGCTGTGGTGATTGGTCTTTGCTTATGGATGGACGCCCGTTCGGCCAAAGCGCCGGAGGTCAAACCGGCGGTTCAGCCGGTCAAAGCCTCGGTTCCGGACCCCGCGCCGATTGTTCCGGCCGCTCCGGTTGCCGCTCCGGTTGCCGCACCGGTCGCCGCTCCTGCTGTTGCGACTCCGGATTCAAGGGCGCAACAGCTCTTTACCCGTGCGCAGAGCGCCACCACCGCCGGCAATCTGGAGCAGGCCCGCGACCTGCTCGGCGAAGTGATCGCGACCGCGACCGAGGAGAGTCTCAAAAACAATGCCATGCGTGTGCAAGGCCGGATCAACGTGCAGCTTTTCCTTTCAACCGCGGCGACGCCCCAGAAGAAAACCTATGTCATTCAACCCGGCGATTCGCTCGATAAAATCGCGCGGGTGAACAAGACCACGGTCGATTTGATCCGCAAAATGAACAGTATCAAAAACGACGTGATTTATCCGGGCGGACGCCTGCTGATGCCTGCCGCGCCGTTTGTTGTGCAGGTTGATAAATCCGCCAAGACGGTCGATCTGACCATGAACGGCAAACTGTTCAAGCGCTACATTGTCGGACTTGGCGTGAACGGCAAAACGCCGGTTGGAAAGTTTCAAACCGTCGTGCACCAGATCAACCCCGACTGGACTCCTCCGGGCGGCGGCATTATCAAGTTTGGCGATCCGAAAAACCTTCTCGGCACCCGCTGGATGTCCATTCAGGACATGACCCGTCCCGAAATCAAAGGCTTTGGAATTCACGGCACCTCCGCTCGCGACAGTATCGGTGCCGAAACCAGTAACGGTTGCATTCGTATGCTGAACGAAGATGTCGAAGAACTCTACCTGCTGATTCCCCGCGGAACAGAAGTCATCATCAGCGAATAAGGAAGCCGTCCTGACGGACGGCGGAATACTGGAATAACGGAGTAATGGAATAATGGGTATTGAAGAAACAAACAGACCGGTTTCTCAGGGTGGAAGAATTCCGTGGTTTTTTGACAGCAATATTCCAACATTCCATTAATCCATAAACCCATGGAGTAACTATGCCTCCTTTTACACTGTCTTTTGAAAAACCTGTCCTTGAGCTGGAGAAAAA
>JBAWXO010000339.1:0-2707 GCA_037144035.1 Kiritimatiellales bacterium | reverse complement strand
CAGCAAACGCTTCCTAAGCGGCGAATATAACAAAACCTAACTGAAAGTGGTATTAGATGTCCTTCCCATGCGCAAAGTTCTACACCGTTTGGATTTTGACCGGCGTGCTATTGAGCAGGTTGAAGGAAACCGGGCAACGGGCATCGACTTCGTGAACGAAGGCTTCCTTCTCTTCCGCCGTCATGTCGGCGTCTATGTCCGCCAAAATCCGAAACTCCTTAAAGCCGACCGAATCGTTCGTCGGTTTACCGAGCAATCCGTCCGTGTTGATGTCGCCTTCGACGGTGATCTTCATACCGCGCAGTGCAATCCGCTTTTGCATCGCAACGATACGGCTGATTGAGCCGATACATCCGGCCAGCGAAACCAGCAGATAGTCGAGCGGTGTCGGCCCTGCGTCCATTCCACCCGCATTCGCCGGCTGATCGACGATCACCTTGTGCCCGTGAACCATGCACTCCAGTTTAAATTTCGCATCCAGCACCGATTCCACTTTTACCGTCTTCACCGCCATACGAGACTCCTCTCAATAATTTAACCCAAAAAGGAAAATGGAACCACTAATTTTCACTAATCCTCACTAATTATGAATGAATTACAAAGAGCGATGCACTCCTTGTTTTAGTGAACTGATCCTGCTCGTCAATGCAGGTGAGGCAGATTGATTTTATTGGTGATTAGTGTCGATTAGTGAGGATTAGTGGTTAGTTCATTTCTGTATCTAGGGGTAATCTTATCCGACAGTATTCTTTAAGACGCCCAGCTCGCCAATGCTCAATTCCAGCCGATCACCTTTTTTGAGAAAGCGGGGCGGCGTGAATCCCATGCCGACTCCGGCGGGTGTGCCGGTGGCAATGATGTCGCCAGGTTCCAGCGTAAGACCGGCTGATATCGTCGCAATCAGTTCAGGAATTTTAAAAATGAGTTCGCTCGTATTGGAGCTTTGGCGGATTTCGCCATTCACTTTCAGCGAGATCGGCAGGTTCCCAGCATCAGCGACTGCGCTTTTGTGCACCAGATACGGCCCCATGGGCGCGAAGGTATCGAGACCTTTGCCGCGGAACCATTGCATGTGCGCTTTCTGCAAATCCCGCGCCGTGACATCATTAAGTATCGTGTATCCGAAAATATAATCCTCGGCCTGCTCCCGGGAAATACAGGTTCCCTTTTTCCCAATGACGACCGCCAACTCCACTTCATAGTCCAGTTCGCGCGTGACCAGACTGTGACTATTGATCAACTCATCGGGCCCGATAACCGCCGTCGGCGGTTTGGAAAAGATGACCGGGTGCTTGGGAAGCGCCGCATCGGCGGCTTTCGTTTTGTCAAACTCCAGGATGTGATCCACGTAGTTTTTTCCGATGCAAAAAATATTTTTACGCGGACGGGGAATGGGCGCCAGCAACCTGACAGCAGACAGCGGAATTTGCGGACAGGCGGCGGATTGCGCCAAAAGTTTTCCGGCCGTATCGACAGCGCTTTGGCCCTGATCCAGAAATTCCAGCATCGTCTCCGGCAGCGTCGCGGTCTTCAGGCACTGGCGCTCCGCGGCGGCAAGGGGAATGATCGATCTTTTATCCGGTGTCAGAACCCCGATGGCGACAGCGCCGTCTTTTTCATAGGTCGCAAAATACATAGTTCACTCCTTCGTTCCGCTACAAGAGAGACGTCGCGTCCACATCCACCGTCACCTTCACCGTCTTCGGCCACTTGATCGCCCCAAACGCCGCGCGGATGGCGTCATTCATCGTCTTTGTCCGCGCCGCGCGCAATAAAATCTGCCAGCGGTATTCGCCGCGCATCCGGGCGATCGGTGCAGGAATCGCCGGCGAAAGCACCGCTTTACCCGCCACGCAGGGCTCCAATCTTTTAAAAAGTTTTTCCGCCGCCGCCTGCACCTCAGCCTCGTTTTTTCCGCGCAGGGTAATACACGTTAAATGAGTGTACGGCGGATAGCCAAGCTCTTTGCGAAACGCCAGTTCCTGATCGCAAAAGCCTTCAAAATCGCCGCGCCGCGCGGCCTGCACCGCCGGATGGTGCGGCGTGTAGGTTTGCACGATCACCTCGCCCGCCGCCTCGCCGCGCCCCGCGCGCCCCGCCACCTGCGTTAGCAGATGAAACACCCGCTCACCGGCGCGGAAGTCGGCCATGTGCAGTGCATGATCGGGATTCACCACGCCGACCAACGTGACGTTTGGAAAATCAAGTCCCTTGGCGATCATCTGCGTACCAATCAGAATATCGATTTTTCCTGTCCGGAATTTTCCCAGCACATCGCGGTGCGCGTTTTTGCGCCTCATCGTGTCGGAATCCATCCGCTCAATCCGCGCTTTCGGGAAAAGCTTCGTCATCACTTCTTCAATTTTTTCCGTGCCAGCACCGCCATAGCGGAACTCCGGCGACTGACAGGCGGGACAGTGTTTCGGTACCGCCTTTTCTTCGCCGCAGATATGGCAGACCAGCCGCGCCCGCGCTTTGTGATAGGTCATGCCGACGCTGCAATGGTCGCACTCCGCCACATAGCCGCACTCGGGACAGAGCAGCGACGCGGAAAAGCCGCGGCGGTTCAGAAAAATCATCGTTTGCTCTACGCGGTCGAGCCGAATGCGGATCGCTTCCACCAGCTCGCGAGAAAACAGCACCGGCTTGCCTTCCTGCTGAGCCGCAATGCGCATGTCGATAATCCGCATCAGCGGCATACGGCGGT
>JBAWXO010000338.1:0-2717 GCA_037144035.1 Kiritimatiellales bacterium | reverse complement strand
TGTCATCGATATTCTTCGGCGTGCGGATACCGGCCACGACGTCTTCGCCCTGTGCATTGACGAGGTATTCGCCCATCGGCTTGCTGTCGCCGGTTCCGCCGTCGCGGGTGAAGGCCACGCCGGTTCCGGATTCATCACCCATGTTGCCGAACACCATCGCCTGAACGTTGACGGCCGTGCCGAGCAGGCCGGTCACCTTGTTAATCTGGCGGTATTTTTCAGCGCGCTCAGAGTTCCACGAACCGAATACGGCCTTAATGGAAAGATGGAGCTGTTCCATCGGATCCTGCGGGAACGGTTTTTTGACATGCGTCTGATAGACCTTCTTATAGATGTCGACCAGCTCCTTGAGCTGTTCGGCGGTCAGGTCGGTGTCTTCTTTGGCTTTATATTTTTTCTTCAGCTTTTCGATTTCGACTTCGAAGTGATGGTGTTCGAGGTCGGTATAGGGGCCCATCACGACGTCACCGAACATGTCGATGAAGCGACGGTAGCAGTCCCATGCGGTGCGCTCGTTGCCGGTCTGCTTGATGAAGCCGAGAACCGACTTGTCGTTCAGGCCGAGATTGAGAACGGTGTCCATCATGCCGGGCATCGAGATGGCCGCGCCGGAGCGGACGGAGACGAGCAGCGGATCGGTCGCATCGCCGAGCTTTTTGCCCATCAGTTTTTCGAACTTGCTGAGGGTTTTCTTGAGCTGTTCTTCCATGCCTTCGGGATATTTGCCGCCGCTCTTGCTGTAGCAGGCGCAGGCTTCGGTGGAAATGGTGAGGCCGGGCGGAACCGGGAGGCCCGCATTTGCCATCTCCGCAAGGTTGGCACCTTTGCCGCCGAGAATAGCCTTCATCGTTTTGTCGCCTTCGGTATGTTCCTTGCCGAATCCGTAAAAGTACACGTACTGTTTTGTCGCCATCGGGTTTCTCCTGTTAGTTTCCGTTTTGCTCAACCTGTCGGTCTGCAAAAACCTTATTTTTCAAAAAAAGACGGGCCATGCTAGCAGAGCGCACGGGGGAGTCAAGGCGGGTTTCGGCTTCTGCGGCCCATTCGCCGGAGCGCTCTATTCCACATCCAGCGGGCCGCCGGGGCGATCCTGGATGACGGTATGCCGCGCATGGGCGGAGGTTTCCGGCCAGTCCTCGTTATAATGGAGTCCGCGGCTCTCTTTGCGGCGCTGGGCGGAGCGGACAATCAGTTCCGCTACGGCAGCCAGATTGCGCAGTTCGATCAGGTCGGCGGTGACGAGGTATTCCTTATAGTAGCTGCGGATTTCCTCACGAATGGTGTGGATGCGCCGCCGCGCCCGCGCCAGACGGCGGTCGGAGCGGACAATACCGACATAGTCCCACATCACCGACCGCACTTCATTCCAGTCGTGCGCAACTACGATCTCTTCATTACTGGAAACCGCGTCGCCGCATTCCCAGCGCGGAATCCTGATGTCGGCCACCGGATTTTCTTTCCATTGTATGGACACTTCGTCCGCGCAGCGGTGCCCGCAAACGGCCGCTTCGAGCAGCGAGTTGCTGGCAAGGCGATTGGCGCCGTGCAGTCCGGTGCTGGAAACTTCGCCGATGGCGTACAGCCCCGGCATGGCGGTCCGCCCGTTGACGTCGGCGACCACGCCGCCGCAGGAATAGTGCGCGGCGGGCACCACCGGAACCGGCGCGCGGGCCATGTCGAAACCATATTTGAGGCAGGCTTTGTAAAGCGTCGGGAAGCGCTGCTGCAGAAACTCCGCATCGCGGTGCGAAATGTCAAGATACACAAACGGATCGCCGTATTTTTTCATGACCGAGTCAATGGCGCGCGCCGTGATATCACGCGGAGCCAGCGCGCCGCGGTCGTCAAAGTCATAAACAAATTCACGCCCGCGCCGGTCGATCAGCTTCGCGCCCTCCCCGCGCACCGCTTCCGAGATCAGGAAGGTTTTCGCGTCGGGGTGATAAAGGCAGGTCGGATGAAACTGGATCATCTCCATGTCGCGGATCGGCAGGCCGGCGCGCCACGCCATAGCCACGCCGTCGCCGGTGGCGACGTCCGGGTTGCTGGTATAAAGGTACACTTTGCCCGCCCCGCCGGTGGCGAGAATCGTGACCGGTGAGCGAACGGCAAGAATTTCGCCGGAGGTTTTATCGAGAAAGTAACAGCCGACACAACGGTTTTCGCCGCTCAGGCCGATCCAGCCGGTCGGCACCACATCGATCGCCTGCCAGTTTTCAGCGATGGTGATGTTCGGGTCGGCTTTGGCGCGGGCCAGCAGTCCTTTTTCAATCGCTTCGCCGGTAATGTCGCCGGCGTGGAGCACGCGGCGGCGGGAATGGCCGCCCTCCTGCCCAAGGTCGTATTCGTCCGGACGCTCCGCGCTTCGGTCAAAAAGAACGCCGGCGGCTTCGAGTTCCGCGATGCGCTCCGGACCGCCCTCGACAATGGCGCGCACAGCGGCCTTTTCGCTGAGCCCGCCGCCAGTTTGCAACGTATCGGTAATATGCTCGGCCATGGAATCGGACGGATCGACCACGCAGGCGATGCCGCCTTGTGCATAGCGGGTATTGCACTCGGCAGCCTCGCGCTTGGACGCCACCAGCACCTTGCCGTGCGCGCTCAGCCGCAACGCGGCCGTCAGGCCCGCCAGCCCGCCGCCGATTACCCGAAAATCTGTGTCGCGCGTCTGCATAAGTTCCAATGCTTGGGAATCCGGCGGCAAGTTAGCACACTTT
>JBAWXO010000337.1:0-2735 GCA_037144035.1 Kiritimatiellales bacterium | reverse complement strand
CCCGGATAAAGCACATGTTCGTACACCGGAGCGCTGGCCGGCTTGGCCACCGGAGCAGTTGCCTTCGTAACGGTGCCGGTCGAAGCGGCGGCAACCGGAGTTGCGACGGCCGGAGTAGCAGCGTCCACGATCGGGGCAGCAGCCGGAAGTGTAGCATCAGCGGCGGCCTTAGCAGGTGCCGCACTCGTTGTCTTGGCAGAAGTTGCCTTCGCCGCAGCAGGAGCCACAACTGCACCCTTCTTCGGAATCGTGAGCTTCTTGCCGGCGACAAGGCTGTCGCTGGTCAGGCTGTTTGCCGCTTTGATCTCAGCGACGGTCAGGCCGCTGCGTTTGGCAATCGTTGCAAGCATATCACCCTTCTGGATGGTATAAGAGGAGCCCTGCTTGATCGAGCTGGGAACCGGACGGCTGGAAACCGGAACGGCACGCTTGGCGCATGAAGCCGGAGCAGAGCCGAGAGAATCAGGGATACGAAGTTCCTGTCCGACCTTCAGCTGATTGGGGTTGGAAATATTATTGTACTCGGCCAGTCTTTTCCAAGATGTGCCATAAGAAGAGGCGACAGATGAAAGAGTGTCACCTTTCTGCACACTGTGAACCTTTTCGCTGGTGGAAACCGCGGGAAGAGCAGTACTGGTTATTTCCGGACCGGGCGGAAGAACTACAGGTTGATCCTGCGAAACTCCGCCGGCTTTAGCCGTCTTGCAACCCTGCATCAAAGAAAACCCAGCCAGCACAGCTATGTGCATTACTAAAACCAGAAACCCAGAAACCTTCGCCTTCATGAGCAACTCCTTCTTAATGACCTTACCCGTTTTATACACTTCCATCCTTACCGCTCAGTCTGCGGACGGCCGCAGCGAAACAATCGCCGCGTTCGTTAAAATCGCTAAACTGATCAAAGCTGGTACACGCAGGAGAGAGGAGAACCGTTTCGCCGGGTTTTGCCTGCTTGTGTGCGGCTATCACCGCATTTTCTAACGTTCCGCAAGAATCACACCGAACCACGTCTCCCCACGCAGCCTGCATCGCACCCGATGCTTCCCCGATAAGATATAGATGCGAAACCCTCTGCGCCAGTAAATCTTTTGCCAAACTGAAATCACTCTCTTTTGGCCGTCCACCGGCAATTAAATGCACCTTTCCCGAGCACATTTTAACCGCCGCGCACATCGCGACCAGATTCGTGGCCTTGGAATCGTCCACATATTGCACCCCGTCAATCTCCACCACCAACGCCGTCCGGTGCGGAAGCGGAACAAACGTCCGGGCAGACACTTCCACCGCCGCTGGCGGGATGCCGCAAGCCGCGCAGACAGCGGCCACCGCCGCGCCCGCTACACCAAGGATTTCGTTGGCAAACCGAGTGCCGTTCAGGCTGATCTCTCCAACCCGGCCGGCCGAATACCGGAAATCGGCCCCCTGCTCGGGTCCAAACGTCTCCCACTGTTTGGGAGACCCAACCGCGAATGGAGGCGAATGGACGCGAATGGAGTCCCCTCCGGCGGAGGGGTGGCCACGGGCCGGGGTGGGTTTCCCAATGTTTGGGAACAAATCAAACGGAAGAATTGCCGTGTCGGTTTTTAGCATATTTTCGAACAGGCGGAATTTGAGGTCACGATAGGCTTCCATGGTTCCGTGACGGTCGAGATGATTCGGCAGCACATTGAGCAACAGACCGATCTCCGGACGGAATTCCTGCACCGTTTCGAGTTGAAATGAACTGACTTCGATCACCAGCCAGTCCGGCGTTTCGGGAAGCATCACAGCGGCACAGACAGGAAAACCGTAATTGCCGCACGGTACCGCCGTCTGGCCCGCCTGCGCCAGGGCCTCGACGATCCATTTCACGACCGTGCTCTTGCCGTTCGAGCCGGTCACGGCAATCACCATGCAGTGGCGGCGTGACCAGCCGAGTTCCAGTTCCGAAAGAAGCGGAACACCGCGTTCGATCAAATCGTCTATCCACGGATGCTTGAGCGAAAAACCGGGGCTGATCACTGCCGTTTCCGGCAGGAAACTTGAGACCTGAGACCTGAAATCTGAAAAATCTGAAATGCTTTCATCGAGAGAGAGCGTCTCGCACCCTTCGGAACGCAAAAGCGCTTCAGCGGCGCGACCGCTACGCCCGCATCCAACCACCAGCACTTTTTTGTATTTATGCACGTCGCGGCTATTTGCTGAAAACAGCTCGCTCATCAAGCCGGTTTACTTTCCCTGTGTCCGAATAACCGCCGCGGCTGTGACTGTTGGTTTCTTTCAGACGATGCCTGACGACTTTGGCTTTGACGGTCGGCACAAAACGTCATGGAACTTCTGATACAGTTGGTGGATATCCGGCGACAAGCAGAAATCGGAAAACTCCTTGAAAAACGGTCTTTTTGTGGTTGTTCACGGAAGTGCGTCTTTAGAGACTCTTCCGGGTGGATCGATTCGCCAAGTCATAGCTCTTCAAAGGAAGACAGTTTGACCGGGACCTCTAATGAGTGACCCTTCCGTGACCCTTCCGCGCTCGGCTACAAAAGAAAGACCGAGGTCACGGCTGCAAATAAGGGGAAATGCGTTGGCTTGCAAAAAAACCCGCCCTTATTTCTAGGGGCGGGTTTCCGTTACTCTCAGGGCTGTGTTACGGCAGACGGACCTTGACCTGATAGTGGTTGACCCTGCCATCCGGGGTTGTGTTGGTGTAGCTGCTCTGCGGAAGCGTTATGTTGTCCTGCAGATTCGCAAACCCT
>JBAWXO010000336.1:0-2743 GCA_037144035.1 Kiritimatiellales bacterium | reverse complement strand
AGTGGAAAGAGGAGTCTTCAAAGAAGACTGTTTACCGGCTGAAAGATGCGCCGGAAGGCGCAGAGAAAGATTTTACATTTACGCAGGCCGAAGAATATGTTCGCACGCACATCGCCGAAGCGGAAATCGAAGAAGTTACCCGCGCCGTATTGCCTTCTACGCTTGCGCGAAAAATCAAGGACTACAACCTGATTCGCATGGTGCGCGAGGCGTGGGAACGCGAAAGTCGCTTTCCGATGTCTGTATCATTCGCACTGCGCGCGGCCTTCCGCCATCTGCATCTGCAAACGTTCAAGGCTGGCAAAAACATTAACTTTGTTACGTCTGTGAAGCCTGACCCGATTAAACCGGAAAAGGCGGTTGAACACATTCGCCTTGTGCTGGAGTATCTGGCGGATCATCCCGGCTCGACCCGTGAGCAGTTGGTCGAAGGACTTCGACCCAGTGCGGAAAAAGATTCGACCGCGGTACGAGAAATCCTTAATCCGTTGCGCTGGCTGATTGAAAAAGGGCACATCATTGAGTTCTTTAATGGAACTCTCTCTGTGCCCGCGCACCGCAACCGGAGATAAAAGTTCTCAATTTTTGTACTTCAGAATGTTTACAATCTGCGCCGCGCGTTCCGGTGTGCCGCGACCGGCGGGAACAAGCAGCAGGTCGGCGAAGGCGCGGCTCGGCTCGACATACTTCCGATACATCGGTTCGACCTGTTCGGCCCAGCGCTGACGGATCATCGCTTCCGTTCTCCCACGCTCAACGACATCGCGGGCGACGCGGTGCTCCAGACAGACCTTCAGCGGAACGTCGATAAAGATTTTCAGGTCAAAGACATCGCGGAGATGTCCGGTGGTGAAAAGAAACAGTCCTTCGACGATGATGACCGGTGCGGGGTTCAATGTAACGGTGTTCGGCGCGCGTCTGTGGGTGGAAAAGATGTAGCGCGGGCCTTCGACGATTTCACCACGTTTGAGAGCGGCCAGGTCACGGGCGCGGTGTTCCAGATCAATCACGGCTGGATCATCGAAGTTCCAGTCCTTGGCGGCTACGCCGTCGGGCAGACCGCGGTAATAGTTGTCCTGCGAAATTAGGCAGCAGGTCCCTGTTTGTTCAGCCAATTCATGCGCGACGGTGGTTTTTCCCGAACCCGATGCGCCGACGATGCCAACGATGCGCGGTTTTATGGTCATTGTCATTCTTTATTCCCCCGAAGTCGGCTGGGCAGGAGGATCTCCCGTAATGATAAAAGGGCAAAATCAATATCGTTGATCCCATCCGTACGAAGTGTGGTTTGGTATCCGCCCCAATCCACGAGTTGGGAGTATTGTCCCGTGCTCTTGCCTTCAACGTCCACATATTCGCTGAAAAGCCGCCAGTTGTTTCTTGGTTTTCCAGTGTCAGGTTCAAAGGGGTCTGTATCGATGTAAAGACGATAGATGGCCCGGGCGGCATCATTGGGATCGTTCCAGCTCACCAGCTTTAATCCCACCCAGGTGTCTTCTTCTAAGGCGGCGGAAAAAGCGGGGGTTAGGACGACGTAGTCGTATTTTGGATGAATCAGTTCTTTGGCAAACCGGGTGATACTACCATGGCTTTTGGGCGAAAAGGTCATCATCGTGCAGGCGGCACAATCCGGATCCTTCTTATTGCTATGGGTGCCGCCGCGGATTTTAAGGGAAACCTGAGCCCTTTTGGCATCTAGGATGTTATGCGCACGCAGAAAGACAGTGAACTCCTGATTCTTTACATCGGTCGGACTGGCAAGGTATCCAGTCTGTGTCTTCCAGGTGTACTTCTGTGGTTCTTTGCTGGAGTAAATATGCAGGCGGCTCGTCCAACCCGACCCTCCGGCGGAATAGTTCATCGCATACGAGGGCAGGTTCCAAAACTGTATGGTTCCCTCCGTACCCGGTGTGGCCTGAGTGCCTTTCTCAATGATGAAGAGATCTGTGGCGTTGGGGTTCTTTGTGCTGAGCTGGAAGCTGAACCCGGACGCAGACGGATAGAGCATCTGCACGCCGTCCGAATCCAGAAGAATCTCTGTATCAGGCGCCGTATCCGTAGCGGAATATGCGCAGAGCATCAGCGCAGCAAGCAGCATGATGCTGTATAGTAAGGCCGAATTTAGTTTCATCTGACACCCTTTGTAATATGGTTTTTCGATTTTCTGGTTTGTCGTTCCATTCCTTTCGAAGCGGCCGAGCGGGCGGCAAGATCGGCTTCTATAGCATTACGGACCGTCTTGGCAGTCACGTTGCGTTGTTCAGTCAAAAACTGTTCCAGTAGTTGTGCGAGGCGCGCCGGTGTGAACCCGAAGGTGGTGTGCGTCTGCTCGTACAGCCAGATGCTCCATTCCATGAATGCGGTGAAAACCGAAACTTGATTTTTCCAGAGTAGCGGCGCGGTCTGAGGAAAGCGGCCGTTGTTAACGGTGATATCCCAGAAGCGGGCGAAGCGGCGGATTTTCTGGAGTTCAACAAAACTCAGCGTGGCGGTTTGCAGAGCGTCGTAGGGCGGCGAGGTGTTGTAAACCATCTGCCACTCGACATCGTGCTTGGCGATCGGCGCGCCGCGCAGTTTCTTAAGAATACCAAGCTGGATTTCATTTGGCCCGCAGGCGTGCAGGCGGTCGAAGCCCGCCGCGATACTGTCAAAGGTTTCTCCGGGCAGTCCGGCAATCAGGTCGGCGTGCAGATGAACCGACGGCAGAGCGGCGAGGGTGCGGATGTGCTTCTCAACTTTATCG
>JBAWXO010000335.1:0-2747 GCA_037144035.1 Kiritimatiellales bacterium | reverse complement strand
CGGTTTTTCCTCCGGCGGCTCACCCAGCAGAGAATAGTCCACCGCCAGATCAATTTGCATTTCACTTCCGGAGACAGCCGTCAACGCTTTCCGGATGAGCGGCAGGTAGTGCTCCTCCAGCCACGACTGGTAGAAATCGTTCCCGACCACAAGGGTAACCTTGTTCTCTTCGATGCCGCGGCACTGGATGACAGCAATCCACTTTTCAAAAATATCCTTTGGCAGAGTCTCTTTCAGATGGCGGCAGGCCTCTTCCCAAAGCTTATCTTTATCTTTGCGCATATGATCCCAAATCGGCACAGTTAAAAAACCATTAACAACCCAAAGGGAGATATCGACAGGTTATTAACAAGCGAATCTCCCCTGCGCTTTCGCGACGTGGTGAAGCTATAAAACAATGCATAGATGTCACAAGGGGAAAGCCGGACACAGCAGAAAAAAAAGCACAGCACACAAGATGTAGTTTGAAAAAAGAGAAGCCACACAACATACCGTTCAAAGTTCGGAAAAATAAAAACTCATAAACCGCACGTTTTTTTTGTAAATACGTTTCTAACACAAGCTTTACGAATATGAAAAAATCAGCGCCTGTCCACATACTTATCAGCAGCTCAAAAAACGCCGCAAACATCCGCTATTTGTGCGGCACAGAACCTCCTGAGACGGCGGTGCTTATCCAAACCGGCCGCCGTGGAACACTCATCGTTTCTGAAATGGAATACAATCGACTGCGCCGAACCGTCAAACGCGGCATCACCGTCTTGCATCCGGAAATGATCGGCTCCGCTTGGAAAAAAGGTCCGGGCGACTGGATAAAAAAAACTATCGCCTGGAAAAAACTAAGCGGCGGCGCCGACTTTCCGCTCGGCCTTGCCGAAAAACTCAAACGTGCCGGGGTCAAAATTAAAATTTCAGAAGAAGCGGTCTGTCCGCAGCGCGAAAGCAAAACCGCGGACGAAATTTCCGCCGTGAAAAGCGCCCAGCACGCCGCCGTTGCCGCCATGAATGCCGCGAGCAAGCAGATCGCCGCGACGAAAATCGGCAAAGATGGAAGGCTGCGCAGTGGAAAAACGATTCTTACATCCGAAACGGTTCGCGCCACCATCTGCCACACCCTGCTCGACTATGATTGTATCGCAACCGAAACGATTGTTGCTTGCGGCCCGCACTCCGCCGATCCGCACGAGCGCGGAACCGGCCCGTTGCGCGCCGGACAACCCATCGTCCTCGATATTTTTCCGCGCTCCACCGCAACCGGCTACTGGGGCGACCTCACCCGCACCGTTTGCCGCGGAACTGCGCCCGCCGAACTGAAAAAAATGTATAACGCCGTCAAAGCCGCGCACGCCGCCGCACTTAAAGCTGTGAAAGCCGGCGCTTGGACCGACGACGTTCACGCCGCCGCCGCCGGCGAACTGGATCGGTGTGGATTCAAAACAGAAACGATCGATGGTGTGCCTCAGGGCTTTATTCACGGAACCGGCCACGGTGTCGGACTTGAAATCCACGAAGCGCCGCGCGTTTCATCCGCCGTGCACAAAAAACTGCGCGCCGGAAACATCATTACCATCGAACCGGGACTATATTATCCGCACATCGGCGGCGTTCGCATCGAAGACACGATCCTCGTCACCAAAACCGGCTACCAAATACTCGCCCCCTGCCCGAAGAAGCTGGAAATATAAAAGGTGGAGCGCGACCGAATAGTGGGATTTTTTAGCCACAAAAAACACAAGAACCCGTGAAAAAGACCGTCGGGCGAAGTCTTTTTGTGCATTTTCGTGATTTTTGTGGCCAGTTCTCTCTTGGCTGAATTTAATAGGTAACGGCCGGGGCAATAGTTGCCACTTGATTTTCCAATATCAGGAAACGCGGGCGAGTTGCGGAAGCAGATCAAAGTGCTTATCGCGTGAGCAGAGAATCAGATCATGCTGAACCGCCAGCGCGGCAATCCAGATATCGTTGGTAGGGATTGGTTTTCCCAGCAACCGAAGCTGGGCAAAAACGGCGGCAAATTGATGCGTGGTGCTTTCGTCCGGATAAAGCACCTCAACCCGCACGGAATTCAGAAACAGCGTCAAGGTGCGTTCGTTCTTCCGGGCTTTCGTGCCGCAAAGGAATCCGGCCCGCAGTTCAGCCAGCACCGCAAAGGGCAGAAAAATTTTGCGGGCCTGTTGAATCACACGAACCGCCTGTTCGTCGCCTTTGCAGAAGGCAGAGTAAAAATTGGTATCCAGCAGAACGTTCATTTCCGCAGATCCTCATCAACCTGCTCAAATGCGCTCATGGCTTGGTCAAATGCTTTGTCTTCCACCCACGAACCGGCCAGCGAATCCAAATCATGAAAAATCAGCGGCGAATCCTTTGCTCCGGCGGCATGGGAAAGCGCGTCAAGAACCACGTAATTCAGACTGCACGTCTCCTTTACCGCCAGCTCGCGCAGTTTGGCGTCCACCCCTTCCGGAACCTGCCGGATTGTGTATTGAATTGTAGCCTTCTTTTTCATGCAGGCACTTTAATTTAAACGTGCAGGCAATGTCAAACACGGCGGCTCCGCCGGAGTTGGATGGTCGCCGGCCTCGGCGACTCTGGACGGCGAGGCCGCCGTCCCTCTAGAAAGAAACGTGCTCGGAGATCACGTTCCACCCGATGATGAGAATCGAACGGCCGTGTAAAGAATTAGAAATAAAACGGTTCTTCTCGGAAGTGCGTACCTAAGAGTTGAAAAAGTTGACTGGTTGTCGTTT
>JBAWXO010000334.1:0-2758 GCA_037144035.1 Kiritimatiellales bacterium | reverse complement strand
GCGGCATAGTTCTCAAGCAGGCGTAGAGCTTTATCCCAGGCGCTCGCGGTTGAGCTGAAGTTAAAGAAAATATCGCCTGCTTTTAATATGGCTTTATTCCATGGGATAGCGACTTCCGGGTTGGAGGAGATGCCGATGGCGCTTATTCGGCCGCGAATTTTCATCATTTCAAATGCGCTGGCAATGGCCGGTTCCGAGCCAGTGGTTTCAATCACCACATCGGCACCGATCCCGCCAGTCATTTCCTGAACCACCGATAAAGCATCCTCTTCCTGAACGTTGATGATGCGGTCAACCCCCATTTTTTCAGCGACGGAAAAACGCATTTTTTTACCGCTGTTGAGCCCCGTCATACAGACTGTCCCGGCACCTGCCTTTTTAGCTACGTAAGCGGCGAGTATGCCGATGGGGCCAGATCCGGTGACCACCACAAAATCCCCCATTGCAACACCGCACCGTTCGAGCACCTGATGAATGACGATGGCGAGCGGCTCGGTGAGTGCCGCGTGTTTATAACTGACATTGTCTGGGATACGATGCAGCAGATGTGCGGGCATGACGATGTAATCTGCCATGGAGCCGTCCACGCCGCCCCAGCCAATGGAGCGTTTTTCACGGCAAATCCCGATATCGCCCTGACGGCAAAGATAGCACTGTCCGCACGCCTTGGTATGGGGTTCTGCAACCACGCGGTCACCGACCTTCCAGCCCTTGACGCGGGTTCCGACCTCGACAATTTCACCAGAAAATTCATGCCCCATGACAGAAGGAGCCCAGTAGATCCCTCGGTCGCGCCAGACATGCAGATCGGTGCCGCACACGCCGGTGAACTTGATCGCAATCCGCACCCAGTCCTGATCCGGCAGCACCGGAACTGGGCGCTCCTGCAATTCAACAAACCCCTTGTCTTTTTTAGTCTTTACCAGTGCTTTCATTGACTTGACCCTTGTTTGACCGCGTTATTCAAGCGGGGACCGAGAACCTGACCGCCGCCCCCCGTTACGACGACATCTTCTTCAAAACGGATTCCGCCAAAGCCTTCGATATACACACCGGGCTCGACGGTAACAACGGTTCCCGCTTGAAGCACCGTATCGTTGCCCGGCATGAGGAACGGGCCCGGATCATGATACTGGAAGCCGACGCAGTGACCGGTGATGTGGACAAAATGCTTTCCGTAACCGGCCGCAGTGAAGATGTCGCGAGCCAGTGTATCGGCCTCGGCGCATGTTATGCCCGGTTTCAATCCGGCAATAACCGCAGCTTGCGCCTGCTTAATCAGCGCACAGACCTTTTTCTGCCGTTCATTTGCCTCACCCGCAACAACCGTTTCGGTACGGTCGGCCCAGTAGCCATCGACTACCACAGCCAGTTCCAGCATGGCCGTATCGCCAGCCTTCATTTTCCGAGTCGTAGAATCCAGCATGGGGCGGAAGCCCAAGCAGGTTTCTTCCGAGCCCGTTGAAATTTGAGCAAACGCGCGAACCCGCCGGGCACCTCGATGACCGGTTCCTTCCAGCGCGATCACCGACTCGACCGCCGTACGAAGTTCAAGACCGGAAACGCCCGGTCGAACCATTTTCACGAAACGCTGTATTCCCATGCACGCGATTTCATTGGCTCTCCGAATCTGATCGATTTCAAATTCGTTTTTAACCTGCTTCACTTTCGAAAGTTCAGCAGAAATATCGCACACCGCCTCCTTGCCAAAAATGCGCTCCAGCGAGGTTTGACGGCTTCCGTGAAAGAAATTGATTTCGGCCGGATTCCAAGCGGACGCAAACGACTCCACACCCATATCTGTTCCGATCCGCCGCAAACCGTTCGCAGCAGCAAATTTTTTAACCGTTCTATCAAACTCATCGGCATAATCGGGGGCATCCAGTACGCCGAATTTGATTTCTGCAACCGCCGCATCCCAAACGGAGTCCTCCGCTTCGATACGCTCACAATGGGGCACGATACAAAGCGGACGGCATTCGCGCGGCAGAATGCAGCCAGTCAGCCCATTAGTCATCGGCCAAACACCGGAAACCATATTGATGTGTCCGGGCATCGAAAGAACCAGCGCATCCAGATTCTTCGAGTCCATCAGTTGTTTGAGTTGCTCAACCCGTTCGCTGTTCATACGTACCGCCTTTCCCGGATTAGCCGGAAACATTGTTGGCGATGGCAAGAATAACGGCGGCCGCAATCAGTAGCGCGATGGCGATATAAACCTGGTTCACTATCAGTTTCGCAGCCGCTTTCCACTCGCCGCCTGTGAACCCGACGATCTGGCTGCCGACAATCTGCATAGATTGCTGCAAACCGAACCCGACGGACGCGCCCAGCACGCCGAGCAGCAGCATTCCTTTACCCATGAAGATGAAACCCGCAATAAACATAACCCCAAAAATGGCGGCCAAAAACGCCTCGGTCCAATGCGTAAAGAAGACAGCCCACGATTTATTCTTCGTCATTTGAAAGGCAAAATAGACCGAATTAAGCAGACCGGCGAAGAGCAGGCTGGCGGCCCAGACGGCGAAGCTGGCCTGAAACTCACCGGCTCCGCGCTTCATCATTGCGGCCACAATCGGCGCCTGGCAGTAAACAAACGAGAAACTGCAGCCGACCGACAAAACCCCGGCGATGACACACATGATGATGCCGGCACGCGACGAGGACGCCGCGCCCGTTTTCCGGTCGCGCGCCAATCCCGCGCGAGCCATGAAGACCACCCCCGCAAGCTTCACGGCAACCCCGGTCATAACCAAAG
>JBAWXO010000333.1:0-2764 GCA_037144035.1 Kiritimatiellales bacterium | reverse complement strand
GAAATGCGCACCCGGCTTTTCCTTCGTACGACAGAGTTTCTCTGGCAGGAAGGGCATACGGTTCACGAGACGAAGGAAGAGGCGTGGGAAGAAACCGTCAAGATGCTGAATGTTTACAAGCAGTTCGCCGAAGAGTATATGGCGATGCCGGTGCTGATCGGCGAAAAGACCGCTGGCGAGCGTTTCCCAGGCGCGGTGAACACACTTTGTATCGAGGCGCTTATGCAGGACTGCAAAGCGTTGCAGGCGGGAACCAGCCATTTCCTCGGTCAGAATTTTGCGAAAGCCTCCGGCATTAAATTCCAGTCGCGCGAAGGCCGGGAAGAAACCGCTTGGACAACGTCATGGGGCGTTTCGACGCGCCTGATCGGCGGCATGATTATGACGCACGGCGATGACGACGGAATGATTATGCCGCCGCGTCTGGCTCCGTCGCACGTGGTGATTCTGCCGATTATTCGCAATGACACGGATAAAGAGAAAATTATGCAGTACTGCAACGAAACCGCCGTCATGCTTCGTGCGCAGAGCTATGCCGGACGTCCGGTTGAGGTCGTTGTGGACGACCGCGACATCAACGCCGGTGAAAAGGGCTGGCAGTGGGTTAAGAAGGGTATCCCGATTCGCGTGGAGATTGGTCCGCGCGACATGGAAAACGGCGGAGTTTATGTGGCGCGGCGCGACAAGGGCGCAAAGGAGAAATACGGCCAGAACCGCGCCGAATTTGTATCCGCTATCGCCGATGTGCTGGGCGACATGCAGAAAAATCTTTTTGATCGCGCTTGTGCGTTTCGTGCGGAAAATACCCGCACGATCGACAGCTGGGACGAATTCGTCACGTTCTTCAAGGATGGTTGCGGCGGATTCGCGTTGGCGCACTGGGACGGCACAGAGGAGACCGAACAGAAAATTAATGACGAATTATCTGTGACCATTCGTTGTATTCCGTTTGATTATGAACAGGGCGGCTCCGGGAAATGCGTTGTCAGCGGGCGGCCGAGTAAAGGCCGCGTTGTTTTCGCGAAAAGTTATTAACCTTCATCGGGGGAGATTCCATGGCGAAAGGCAGATTTAAGATTCAGGGAACGAAGGACTTTCTGGTTGCGGCAGTCTTTTGCGGATTTCTTTGCGTCTGGTCGATTCGTGACGCCTGGTTTCCAACCGAAAAGGTTTTGAAAAAACATCCGCCCGAAATTGCGGTGGCCTTTAAAATATCCGGTGCGATCAAAAATATTCCGGTTAAGGCAGGTGATGAAATCCAAGGCAAGACCCTGCTAGCCAGTCTCTACGATGACGGTTACCGTGCTAAAGTGGCCGAAGCCGAGGCCGTTTTTGAGGCCGCGAAGGCCACCAAGGATCCGGCGGTCGAGGAAAAGCGGGAAGCCTTGATGAAGGCCCGTGCTGATCTGGAGGCCTGTAAAGTTGAAAACACGGATGTCACATGGATGACAACACACGGCGAAGATGTACTACGCGGTACCGTCACGCGAATTCTGGTGCAACCCGCCACACAGGTTGAAGCGGGTATGCCAGTGCTTATGATCAAACCCGTCGACAGCTTCTATGGATTCAATAAAACGCTGGCGGCGTTGACATTCATCGGGATGATCGTTGCACTGGTTTTCCACCGGATTGCGTCGCGCTGATAAAAAACGGTTCGGAATAGAGCTTGACCGTACAACCAGCCGCACTAAGATTGCCAGCCTGTTTAAAGCTGTAACCTGTTTACAGCCAAGACCATTCGAGAGGGGATTGGGGGACGATATGACAAAGAGAGATTTAGTGGTTCGTATTGCTGACGAGACCGGCCTCATCCAGCAGGATGTCGCAGCCATTCTCCAGAAGTCACTGGACTATATTGTCGAAGCGCTACAGAAGGGCGAAACCGTCGAGTTCCGCAATTTTGGTGTGTTTGAAATCAATGTCCGTAAAGCCCGCATCGGCCGCAATCCCAACAAGCCGGAAGACGTCGTGACCATTCCTGAGCGTCGTGTCGTCAAGTTCAAGCCCGGCAAGATCATGAAACAGCGTATCACCGGCATCTAGACATGGCTTCCGCTTCCCACCAACCCGTCCAGGGCATGTCCGATATTTCTCCTCCGGATGTCGCACTCTGGCAGATGATCGAACAACGGGCGCGCGAAATTTTCGCGCGCTATCGTTTTTCAGAAGTCCGAACGCCCGTCCTGGAGAAGCTCGAACTCTTCACTCATTCGCTCGGCGACACCACCGACGTGGTGACCAAAGAGATGTACACGCTGGAAGACCGCGGCGGACGCAAACTGGCCCTGCGCCCCGAAGGAACCGCCGGGGCCATCCGCTACGTTGCCTCCGGCGGCGAAGAAACCGCCAATGCGCGGATTTTTTACATGGGCCCCATGTTCCGCTGTGAGCGCCCGCAGGCCGGCCGCAAACGTCAGTTTCACCAGATTGGTCTTGAGGCTGTCGGTGCCCCCAATCCGCTGGCCGATGCCGAGGTGATCGCCTTGCAGGTTCATCTGCTCGCCGCCTGGGGACTGAAGGGCGCTAAAATCCGCCTCAATACCATTGGACTGCCGGAAGACCGCGCTGCGGTTCTTAATGGCTTGCGTGAGGCAATCCGTCCGCGCCTGCAGGAACTGCCGGAAGAAGCTCAACAGCGATTCGAAACCAATGTGTTGCGGCTGCTCGATTCGAAAGATCCGGCGGTGCAGAAAATTATCGCGGATGTTCCGCCGGTGATTGAATTCATGAGCGCCAGTTCGCGCGCTTATCTCGACACCGT
>JBAWXO010000332.1:0-2764 GCA_037144035.1 Kiritimatiellales bacterium | reverse complement strand
CATCCGAGGCCAGCCTTGAGCAAGCCAAAGACGCAGGCCTAAACCTGCAAAACAAGCATGTGCTTTGCATGGCTGTAAAAAAACGTGGTTTTTATGAATAAGTTAGGCTAACTTCCAAAAGTTAAGAAAAACCCCACTTAGGTGATTCTATGAAAAGCCGAGCAATTTTGAAAGCGTATTCTCAAGTGACGATCCGGGAGGTAGCCTGTGCGGCGGGAGTGAGTGTTTCTTCCGCTGGCGACATTCTGGCCGGGAGGACTGGGCCGAAAGCTTCTTACAGTTCGGCGACCCGCGAACGAGTGCTGAAGGCCGCGCTAGATCTGAGTTATATCCCGAATCTCACAGCGCAACGGCTGAGGGGGAAACGTTCTGGCTATGTCGGGCTGATTCTTACTTACGGACTGCTTGACCGTTCTTTCGGGTTGATGCTTCAGACTCTTGAAATAGAGGTACATAACGGTGGTCGGCGGTTACTGCTCAGTATTGCCCCAAATAAAGACGAGGAGCGAGCCCAGGCGAGATTAATGCAAGCCGAGCAAGTTGAGGGGATCCTCTACGGACCGGTTTATGGCGATATTTCCGACCGAGCGGAATGGTGTCGTAATTTGGCGGCTCCTGTTGTTTTTTTTGGGCACCCACACAACAGCGGGGTTGATGAAATTGGTGTGAATTTAAAAAAAGCGGCAGAAATCACCGTAGAACACCTTTATGCTGAGGGGCATCGTCGTGTCGGACTGCTTCGAGCAACGGAAAATTTTATTTCAGTAAGCATTTCCGCAGGGCTTTATGCTGGAGATCTGTGGGTGACCCGCGAGGATTTACCGCTGTGTGACCTGCGTCAGTTGGTAGAGCCGATTATTGCTTTTGCCGATTTGTGGAAACGAAGTTCCCCGAAAAACCGTCCCACAGCGGTCATCTGCCATGACGATTACATGGGGCTGCTAACTTTGAATATATTCAGAGAGAAGGGAATTAAAGTTCCTGAAGAAATCTCAGTCGTTGGGTTGGCCAACCTACCCGAGAGTGAATATTATTCGCCACCGCTGACGACGGTTGATGTCAAGCTGGTTGAGCGTATGCAGGCTTCCGTTTCTATTTTATTCGACCGGATAGACGGAAAAGCTAAAGGGACTACACATAAACAGTTCGATCCGGAACTGGTTATTCGCAAATCTGTTGCGAATATCAGCTAAGGGGAATAAACCCGTTTTTCGTAGGCCGCCCATCTATCCCGATTTTTCTTGGGTGGGGCTTTCAATAAAACAATAGAGATCATTCCTGTTGAATTTATTGTTGCATAACCGTAACGTAACGGCTAATCTCCATACCCTAGATGTTTTTATACGTCCCCGGTAGTTGAGCGGGGGCGTTTTGCGACCGATGGCACAGATGATGTGAGGGAGATGAAAAATGCTTACCATTTATGATTATGTCGCTATTGCGTTTTATTTTTTATTTACAGTTTCGTTGGGGTTTGTGTTCAAGAAGTTCAATCGTGGCGGAACTGATTATTTCGCCGGGGGCTGTAAAATGAATTGGTGGTTGCTGGGTGCCGGCTCTTTCGCCTCCAATTTCAGTGCATGGGCATTTACAGGAGCCGCTGGGATTGCCTACTCCTTCGGCGTTGTAGTTTTCAGCGTTGCGTTAATCGATATTGCCGGGTTTTTGGTCAGTTATTTTTGGTTCGCAGGTCGATTTCGCCGGTTACGGCTGGTGACAGCTATGGATGCCGTCCGATTACGTTTTGGCAGATCCAATGAGCAGTTATTCACCTGGCTGCAAATAATCTCGGCCTTTTTCGGCGGAGCTGTTTGGCTGGTGGGGCTTTCCATTCTCGTTACTGCGGCATTCGGGTTTCCGCAAATTCCGGTTATCGTTTTCTGCACGATCGCGATCACGCTGATGACGGTGTTCGGTGGCAAATGGGCGGTATGCGGCGGCGATTTTGTCCAAACCTTGCTGCTGACCGGCGCGTCACTCGTTGTGGCGGCTCTGACCATCCACTATGTCGGCGGATTATCCGTTTTGCTGGAGAAAATTCCTGCCGGACATTGGCGTTTTTTCCGGCCGTTGGGTTCGATCAAGTATGACTGGCTTTATGTCACGACCGCACTGATATGGGGAGTTTATCAGAAAAACAGCATTCTGTTCGGGGCGGCAAAATATATTGCCGCTAAAGATGACCGTCATGCGCGCAAATCCGTCTTGGTCCCGCTGATTGGATATATGCTTCTTCCCGTGTGCTGGTATCTGCCGGCCATGGCGGCGACTGTGATTGTTCCTGATCTAATGGAACGGTATACCGCATTCAGCAATCCGTCCGAGGCGGCATACGTCGCGGTTTGCATCAAGGTGCTTCCGCAAGGCTTGCTAGGTCTGGTGATTGCCGGATTTTTTGCCGCCACGATTAACTCTATGGACTCCAGCATGAACGTCAACGCGGGATTTCTGGTTAAAAACTTTTATCAGCCGGTTTTCCGGAAGCATGCATCGGAAACTGAGCAGCTTGCGGCAGGCCGTATTGCAACAGTTTTCTGCGGGTCCATTATGATGACGCTGGCCATTCTGATTGTGACGCATGGGAAGATATCCCTTTTCGATGCCTATCTCTACCTCAATGCATATATTCAAGCCCCGTTAACGGTAGCCCTTTTTCTGGCGATTATGGTGCGAAAAACGCCGGCTTGGTCCGGATGGGCCACGATTCTTGTTGGCATTCTCTCCACCATTTTAATTTATAATGTGGCTCCGACAGAAGCCGGAC
>JBAWXO010000331.1:0-2766 GCA_037144035.1 Kiritimatiellales bacterium | reverse complement strand
GTCTGGGAAGCCGCCGCCGGAATCATCGCGGTCAATCCCTGCGCGCCGGTGCGCCGTGCGCTCAAAAACCGCCCGGCGCGGATTTTTGAAGACCGTCCGGCTAAAGTGAAGTCCTGGTTTAAGGCCATCCGTGTGCACCAATGGACAAAAAACATCCTCGTCTTTCTGCCGATGTTGCTGGCGCACGAACTGTCCACGCCCTCGCTGTACATCAAAGCCGTGCTGGCTTTCTTCGCCTTCAGCTTCGCCGCTTCGGCCATTTATATTTTCAACGATCTCTTCGATCTGCACGCGGATCAGCACCATCCACGCAAAAAGAACCGTCCGTTTGCGGCGGGCAATCTGAATCTGTTGGCCGCCGCCGTTACGGCACCGCTGCTGGTACTGGCGGCACTCGGCGTTTCACTGCTGTTGCCGTTTGCTTTCACCGCCGTGCTTCTGCTTTATCTCGTCATCACTACACTCTACTCGTGGCGGCTCAAACAGATCGCGTTGCTCGATGTGATGACACTTGCCGGACTCTACGCCCTCCGCATTCTCGCGGGTACGGCGGCGTACGGTGTTGAAACCTCAACGTGGCTGATCGCCTTTTCCATTTTCCTTTTCTTCAGCCTCGCCATGGTCAAACGCTATGCCGAACTGCGCGAAGCCGCGGAAAGCAGTTCCGAGACCGTGCGTGTGCGCGGCCGCGGCTACTGCGAAGCTGACCTGCCGCTGCTGGCAGGTTTCGGCGCAGGCAGCGGATGCGTCGCCGTGCTGGTTCTCGCGCTTTACATCAACAGCGAAAAGGTTGTGCAGTTCTATAAAAACCCGGCCATGCTTTGGCTTCTCTGCCCGCTGTTTCTCTACTGGATCGCCCGCATCTGGCTGCTCGCCAGCCGCGGCGAACTTTCTGATGACCCGCTCGACTTCGCCGCCCGCGACCCGCAGACGTGGATCATTGGCGCGCTCAGCTCCGCCGTTTTAATTCTTGGAAGCATTCTATGAAGCCGACTCTCGTGATCATGGCTGCTGGGATCGGCAGCCGCTACGGCGGACTCAAACAGATCGACCCCGTCGGCCCGTCAGGCGAAATCGTTCTCGATTATTCCGTGTACGACGCCATTCAGGCCGGCTTCGGAAAAGTCGTCTTCATCATCCGGCCCGATATCGAAGAAGCCTTCAAAGAAGTCATCGGCCATAATCTCGACGGAAAAATTCAGGTTGAATACGTTTTCCAAAACGCAGACAAACTTCCCGCTGGGTTTGCTGTTCCGGAAAAACGCGCCAAACCGTGGGGCACTGGGCAGGCGGTTCTCACGGCGCGATCGGCGGTGAAGGAGCCTTTCGCCGTGATCAACGCCGATGACTTTTACGGCCGCGAGTCATTCAAAATTATCTCAAAAAAGCTGATGACGACGGATGTGAACAGTACGGATTTTTGCATGGCTGGCTTCTATATTAAAAACACGCTTTCGCCGCACGGCGGCGTGGCGCGCGGATACTGCGATGTGCAGAATGGGAAACTCCGGCACATCGTCGAACGTTTTAACATTGAGCGCAAGCCGGACGGAATAATCCGCTACGACGGCGGGAAGATGGCCGACGCAGACATCGTTTCCATGAACACCTGGGGCTTCACGCCGCGGCTGTTTGATTTTCTCGAACAAGGGTTCAAGGATTTTCTGGCGCGCAAAGGATCAGAACCTAAAAGCGAATTTTACCTGTTGGAAGTTGTGGATGGAATGATCAGCCGCGGCGACGCCGAAGTTTCAGTTTTGCCCACCAACGAAAAATGGATAGGCGTCACCTATGCCGACGACAAACCGCAGGTCATGGCTGGCATCCGCGTTTTAATCGCCACCGGAATCTATCCCGCCAACCTCTGGGCCTGATTCTTCTAGGCATTGGAAGAATCATTCCTCGTTTCTTGCTGTTTGTCTCTTTGCTCTGCCCTGTGGTTGTGTGCGTAAATATGAGTGGCAATAAAAATAATGCCGGATCGTTTTGCGGATGTAATCAGGCGGGTTGGCAGGAGGTGCTGTATGAAGATTCTAAAGAGCGGATTTTTAATGTTTGCCGTCCTTGTTGCCGGGCTGGTCGCGCAGGCCGCACCGCTCTGGGTATTGCCTGAGGTGGAAGCTTCGCGTCTCCAGCGGCAGATATTTCACAGCGCGGCGGTACAAACCAACGTCAGCTATTTCATCTACACACCGGAAGCTTATGACACGCAACCGGAGCGCCGCTTCCCCGTGGTCTACTGGCTGCACGGTAGCGGCGGCGGACTGCCGGGCGTTCCTCAGTTGGCCGAACGCTTTGATAAGGCCATCCGGTCCGGCAAAGTGCCGCCGATGATCGTTGTGTTTGTCAACGGACTTCCCGGCGGCATGTGGTGCGATTCAAAGGACGGAAAAACGCTCGTTGAATCCATGGTGATGAAAGATCTGCTGCCGCACGTAGACGCGAACTTCCGAACCATCGCCAAGCGGGAAGGGCGGCTGGTTGAAGGTTTCAGTATGGGCGGCTACGGCGCGGGCCGGTTGGGGTTCAAATATCCGGAAATATTCGGGGCAATTTCCATGATGGGAGCGGGACCGATGCAACTCGATTTTACCGAGACTCCGCGCGTCGGCCCGCGCGGACGCGAACAGATACTGACTGCGGTTTACGGTGGCGACCTAGAATATTTCAGGGCGCAAAGTCCGTGGGTGCTGGCAGAGCAGAACGCCGCCGCGGTGCGCGGACGGACACCCATGCGTCAGGTTATCGGCGGGATCGACTCCACCT
>JBAWXO010000330.1:0-2784 GCA_037144035.1 Kiritimatiellales bacterium | reverse complement strand
GGATCGTTAAAAATCCCTTGCGGAGCAAAAAGCGAACACAACCGAACACGAAACGAGGTTTTAAATTGGACAGCAAAACTTGTAAGATGTTTGTCTATAACATTTTAAGTCTGTTTTCGATGGCGAACACATTCGTTTTCGTGTTCGCTTTTAGCCCACCCCGGCCTACGGCCACCCCTCCGGCGGAGGGGATTCTAAAAGGCCCCCTCCACGGGAGGGGTGCCGGAACGGCGGGGTTGGTTTTTTGTCAAATGTTATGCCAGATACTTCACACCGTTTTCGAAAAACTTCAGACCAAGCCCTTGTGCCGGAAGCGTGCCGTTCAGCTTTTGCACGTCCCAATTGGGATGGTTTTCCGGGAAAAGGTAGGCCTCGGGATGCGGCATCAGTCCGAAGATACGGCCAGTCGGATCGCACAGTCCGGCAATGGCGTTGAGCGAGCCGTTCGGGTTGGCGGGAAACTCTTTGGTCGAATTGCCATCGGCGTCGGCATAGCGCGTGGCGGCGCAACCGAGCTTTTCAATCTGCTCGATGACGGTTTTGTCTGTGGTGAAAATCTTGCCTTCGCCGTGGCGGATCGGCAGCGGCATCGTATCCAGTCCTTTAGTGAAGATGCACGGGGACTTGGCTTCGAACTTCAAATTGACCCAGAAATTCTGGAAGTGACCGCAGTCGTTCTGCATCAGCGAAACCTTCGGCTCAAAATATTCGCCGTTCAGCCCCGGCAGCAGACCGATCTTCGTCATCGTCTGGAAACCGTTGCAGACCCCCAGGATGATCTTCTGATCGTCGATGAACTTCTGGAGCTCTTCGCGCAGATGGTGTTTCACCCGCAAAGCAAAGACGTGACCGCTGGTCATGTGATCGCCGTAGGAAAAGCCGCCGATAAACATCAGTCCGTGAAAATCACGCATCTGCGCCGGATTATCCAGCAGGTCATTCAGGTGAATCTTAACCGGCTCCGCGCCCGCCAGTTCCCATGCCCGCGAAGACTCCGCCTCGCAGTTCACTCCGTAGCCTGTAATAATCAAAATCTTTGGTTTCATAGCTGACGGAGTTAAACAGAAAACAAACCGCGAATGAACGCTAATTTACGCGAATATTCAAAAAGCCACGAAAGAGCGCAAAGAGCACAAAGTTCATAGATTTTTCGATCCCTCTGCGCCTTTTTGCGGCCAATCATTCTGCAACAAAACGACTTCCCGCCATTTGCGAACAGAATTTATCAGCCAGACCGTTTTCGCCCGTTTCAGGTCATCCAGCGTGATGATCCGCTCTTCAATCTCGCCCTTCGCAATCAGTTCGTCACGAAACGTCCCGGCCAGCAGGCCACAGGAGACCGGCGGCGTCACCTTTCGCCCGTCCAGTTCAACCATCACATTGGCGATACAGCTCTCCGTCACTTCGCCACGCTCGTTGAATAGCAGGACATCGTCTGCTTCAGGCTCGTCCGCATTCGCCCTTTCATACACCGCTCTGTTCGTTGTCTTGTGATAAAGAAACACGTCGCTCGAATCAATCGGCTCTTTTGCCAGCGCCGGTTTCGCATCGCCAGTTACCACAGAAATTTCCAAGCATTGGAAATCAAACGAACCGTCTTTATTCACGAGAAGCCGAATCCGCATCGGCTCTTCAAATTCAAGATCATACAGACGACCACGGATATCATTCAGCCATTGTCCGCCTTCGGCGGATCTGCCGGAGGCAGAAAATCCAAAATACTCCGCCGAATTCGCCAGCCGTTTCAGGTGGCGCTCCAGCAAAAAGATGCCCTGCCCCGGTTCATAGAGCATCGTTTCCAGTAATTGGAAGCAGCTGGGCTGCATTTCAGGGCTTCGCCTCGCCAAAATACGCGACTTGGTTATCGCCTCTTCATATTCCGCATCAGCATTCGAATCCCAAACAATTCCCCCGCCAATCCCGTATTCCACCAATCCGTTAATCCGATCCACGACTGCGGTGCGGATCGCCACGTTAAACTGCGCCGCACCGTCCGGCGCGATAAAGCCGATCGCTCCGGTATAAATGCCGCGCGGCCCCTTCTCCAAACTCCGAATAATCTCCATCGTCTTGGCCTTCGGCGCACCGGTGATCGACGCGCACGGAAACAGCGCCTTCATTATCTCCGCAATCTTTGTGCCTTTGCGCCTTTGCGCGAGCTTCCCTTTCACCGTCGAAGTCATCTGCCAAACGGTCGGATATTTTTCGACATCGAACCGGCTGAGTGTTTCGACTGAACCCGCTTCGGCCACGCGGCCGATATCGTTGCGGATCATATCGACGATCATGATGTTTTCCGCGCGATCCTTCGCCGAGCTCCTCAGTGCTTCGGCGACGGCGCGGTCAGCCTCCGCCGTCAGCGCGCGCGGCATTGTGCCCTTCATCGGACGGGAAGTGATCACGCCGTCTTTGAGTTCGAAGAAAAGCTCCGGTGAAGCGGAACAGATCGCGAACCCGCCGGTTTCGATAAAAGCGGCATAACGGCCTTGCTGCGCCTCGGCCAAATCGCAGAAGAAATCGAACGGTGAACCGGAAAACTCCGCGTTCAGCCGAAAGGTGTAGTTGACCTGATAGGTATCGCCCGCCGCGATATGCTCCTTGATCGCCGCGATCGCTGAGCCGTATTCGCTGCGCGTCACCGACGGCGTCCACTCGCCGAGCTGATATGCGCCACCCGACTCAGGGCAGCTCACTTTTTCCACAGTCTGGAAAAGCCCGAAGCAAAGTAGCGGCAGGTTTCCGGGTTGATGCGTTTTCAGCGCATCGTCAAACGCGCCGGCCGCT
>JBAWXO010000329.1:0-2785 GCA_037144035.1 Kiritimatiellales bacterium | reverse complement strand
CTGGGCTGTTTATACCGGTACACACGATAACGATACGACGGCGGGCTGGCTTCATACGTTGGATAAAGAGGAACACCAACGTGTCTGCACATGGTTGCAGACCGACAGTGTCGCTCTCCATCACGATCTGGCGGAGCTGGCGCTGAAAGCGCCCGCTAAATGGGCGATTCTGCCGATGCAGGATGTATTGGGATTGGCCAGCGCGGCGCGCATGAACATGCCGGGCACGACGCAGGGGAATTGGGGTTGGCGGTTTTCGGAGGATATGGTAAGTCCTGAGGTCATTCGATGGTTGCGGAAGGCAACGAAGCAAAACGAAAGATAGGAGTTTTTTTATGGATACCGCGACGGTTACAACAGTTGTGCAGCAGACGGCGCAGGCAAACAGCTTCTGGGATTTTCTGATGATGATTCTGCTGGTGCTGTCCGGTTTTATTGCCGGACGGTTCATGAAATATTTCTGCGAGCAGGCGGTCAGGAAAACGAAACTGGGCCAGAACAGTTTACACCGGACAGCCTTGGAACTGGCGGCCCGCACGACAACTTTTCCTGCTTCGATCATTGGTGTCTGTCTGGCTCTGCGGATGCTGGCGGGCCATGATTTGCTACGCAATGATGTGACGGCGGTGCTGATGACTGTTGCGGTGAGCTATGTGGTTTACCAGATAGTCGAACTCTCCGGCTGGTGGGTGCGCCACCTGAGAGCAAAAACCCGCACGGCGCTTGACGATATGATGGAACCGGTGGTGCGCAAAACGTTGCGTACGGTGGTTGTGATTCTCGGATTGGTTCAAATTGCCCAGCAGTTGAGTGATAAGCCGATCACTTCGATTCTTGCCGGTCTGGGTGTCGGCGGTTTAGCCGTCGCGCTGGCCGCGCAGGAAACCATTAAGAATTTTTTCGGCTCGCTGGTGATTTTTGCCGACCGCCCGTTTCAGATGGGCGACAGCATTAATGTGGACGGCACAGACGGAACGGTGGAGGAAGTCGGCATGCGTTCGACACGTCTACGGACAGCTGACGGCCACCTGATGACGATTCCCAACGGCGAACTGGCCAACAAGAGCATCCGCAATATCACCAGACGGCCTTATATCAAACGCGCCGCCAATATCACGGTTGCCTGTGACACGACGCCGGAAAAGATGGAACAGGCCGTGGCAATCATCAAAGAAGAACTGACCCGCGCCAACGAGAAGATGCATCCTGATTTTCCGCCGCGCGTTCATTTTAACGAGTTCAATGCCGCCTCGCTGAACATTCAGGTGATCTACTGGTTTGCGCCGCCGGATCACTGGGCGTTCATGGAGTTTGACCAGGCGTTTAATCTGGCTGTTCTCCGCCGCTTTAGCGAAGAGGGGATCGAGTTTTCCAGCCCGGCCCAGACGCTTTTATCCGGCAGGCGATCCTAAACACCCGCTTAACTTGAAAAGCTAGTTCGATTCAGTCTTGGTGATTTGAACCGCGGGTTTTCTGCCCATAAGGTCCACCAGATCGGCGGTGATATTGAGCGCTTCATCGAGAATCGGATCGTCCTTATCGGCCTTGTCGCTGTCGAGCGCCTCGTCCTGAAGTTTCTCCATATCCTTTTCAGCGACAATTTCGCCGATGCGATCGGAAACTTTTAGAGACACCTCAGGAGTTTCCATCCGGCCGCGGATGCGGTCGCGCCGCGCCAGGAAGGTGGTAAAGGCTGGATTCACCGCCCGGCGTACGGACGAGAGTTCTTTTAATTCCGGAATGGCTGGCTTGACGGATTCCGTCCACGGGCGGTAATAGGCGCTGCGCACCTGCGACCAGGGTAGGGCATGCGGCAGATATTCTTCGCCGATTTCAAGCGCGTCGTACAGTGAGGGGAGAACGACGTCGGGCACAACACCTTTGAGCTGTGTGGAGCCGCCCGCAATGCGGTAGAAGCTGGCCGTGGTGACCTTGATTGAGCCGAGATCGTCGTTGAGTTTGGATAGAGGAAAAACGGTCTGCACCGTGCCTTTGCCGTGTGTTTTGCTGTCGCCGACGATGATCGCGCGGCCATAGTCCTGCAACGCCGCCGCGACAATTTCGGAGGCCGAGGCGCTGAGCCGGTTGACCAGCACAATCAGCGGGCCGCTGTAAACGGTCTCGGGATCGCCGTCAGGCAGGACGGAGACGCCGCGCTGCTCGCGAACCTGCACAATCGGGCCGATCGGAATGAAAAGTCCGGCGATGTCGATGGCTTCCGTCAGGGAACCTCCGCCGTTGTTACGCAGGTCGAGGATGACGCCGTCCAAATGGTTGGTTGAAAATTCGTTGAGGATGCGGCGCACATCAGTGGCGGCGCGGCGGGCATTATTGTCGCCGTTGCGTGCGGCTTCGAAGTTGGCGTAGAACTCGGGCAGGGTGAGCACGCCGATACGGTACGGCACACCGTTGGTTTCGGTGAACGCCTTCACTTCTCCTTTGGCGGCCTGCGCTTCCAGCTTCACTTCGTCGCGGATGAGATCAATCGTTTTGGTGCGCGTACCGGTGGTGTCGTCAGCAGGAATGACGGTAAGCACCACTTTGGTGCCTTTTTCCCCGCGGATAATGCGCACGGCTTTGCTGAGCGGCCAGTAGAGGATGCTCACCGGCTCTTTATCGCCCTGCGCAACGGCAATGATTTTATCACCGGGCAGGAGCCGTCCGTCCTGTTCTGCCGGGCCGCCCGCGATGAGTTTTTCAATCTTCGCGGCACCGTCTTCGCTACGCAGGGTTGCGCCGATACCGACCAGTGAAAGGCTCATGTTAATGTCAAAATCTTCGACGC
>JBAWXO010000328.1:0-2786 GCA_037144035.1 Kiritimatiellales bacterium | reverse complement strand
TTGGCTTTGACAATAACGAGATCGATCCGATCTTCCACGCTATGCCGCTCGGTGACGCGCTGAAAAATCTGCCGGCCCGCGCTGCCGACCCTGTCTCCTGTAAGAAGAATCTTCATGCCGCTCATTATACCTGAAAATGTCCCAGATATTAGAAGCTTTTTTTCAACATTGGAAACGGCTTGTCAAGGCGTCCGGTTTTTGGGATTTTTTGCCCCGTTTTTAGGGGATTTTTATGAAACGGACGGTTTGGAGGGTTTTTCGGGGCTTGGCAGTGCGTATAATAAGTTACGCGATATTTCTGGTTGCAGTCAGCGTGATGATGTTGCAGGGAGCGCACTGGTCGTATGGGTTAAGTTTTTATGGTGAGAACGGGCTGATTGAATGGACTCAGATTTTTTTTCTGGTGATTTCTATTTTTTCTCTTTGGCGGGCAGGTGCTTTGGATAAGAATCGCCGGACAGTAATGACGGTGTTGGTGCTGCTTTTGGCAATGGTGGTTGTTCGGGAGAATGATAAAAATTTTGATATCTATTTGGGTAGGCATACATGGAAGTGGTTTGCCTGGGCTCTGACTGCTGCTGCTGCATGGGTTGCGTATCACAATAGGAATAAATTTTATATTTCAGCACTTCATCTGACTCGGCAGCCTTCTTTCGGTATTATGCTGACCGGCGCGCTGGTCGTTCTGATTTTTTCGCGATTGTTTGGCTATGGAGCCTTCTGGAGGGAACTGCTAGACGATCGACGCATTGCAGGTGAAGTGAAACGGATTGTTGAAGAATGCACGGAACTATCGGGCTATTTTTTTATCATGATTGGGACATTTGAGCTGTTGCATGAGACTCATATTCGCAAAAGGTGCCGGTCCCAGAATCGCTAAACAAGGCTCGTATCACTTACGGATGAACGAGCAACGGCCCGGCGTTTTATGGGCGAAGATCAGCTCAAAGTCGCTGACTTCGTCTTCGGATGGAACGAACGTTTCGGTTTCCTCAAACCGCGTGTCGGCTTTGATCAGCTTGTAGATTTCTTTGAAGTAGGGCAAGTGGTCGGTCGAGGCGTGGAGTTTTCCGCCGGGCTTGAGTGTGCGGGCGATGGCATCCATAAACAGCTCATTGAAGATGCGGTGGTGGTGATGTTTTCCCTTCGGCCACGGGTCGGGGTAAAAAACGTAATAGGTATCCACGCTTTGCGGCGGCACAAGATAGGTAACGGCATAATAGCCATCCAGTCGTAAAACGCGGACATTGGGCAGACCCTGCCGCCGCACTTTTTTGTCCATCCGCTTTGTCCGGTTGAGCAGACGGTCGATTCCCAGAAAATTGGTTTCCGGAAACTTGCGGGCGCGCGCCAGCAGAAAGCGCCCCTTTCCGAAGCCGAGGTCGATTTCGAATGGACGCTCCGGATGCTCGAAGCGGGCCGCAAAGTCGACCGGTTCAAGCCACTGTTCGGGAAAGATACGTTGAGTGTCGGGGAGCTGTGTCATAGGGCGGCCATTCTTCCAATGTCTGGAAAAACCCGCAAGCTCCAACGCCGTTTGGTTCCAAATATTGGAAAATATGGCCCTTGCGCCGCGAAGCGCCGTGCCGCAACGCAGTTGCTCCCAATGTTTGGAAACAAGCAGGCCGCAACGCAGTTGCCGCTTGCCCCGTTCTGGCGGCCTGTCTATAGTTCGGCCTCATTTGGAGAAAAGCATGGCTGACGCAAATCATATGGACGTTTCCTATATCGCGCATCTGGCGCGGATCCACCTCGCGGATGGGGAAACGAAGCTGTTTCAGGGACAGCTTGATCAAGTTCTCACGTATGTTGAGCAGCTGGGCGAGCTCGACGTGTCGAATGTCGAGCCGACCGCGCATGCCATGGCGCTGGTCAACGTGCTTCGTGATGATGCGCCGCGCGCCTCGCTCGACCATGACGCCGCCATTGCCAACGCTCCCGCCGCCCGCGACGGGCAGATACTCGTTCCCAAAATTATGGAGTAGATAAACCGCTAATCTTCACTAATTCACACTAATGGAGAAATGAGAAGGCTGGAACAGGAAGGTTATGATCTGATGGCTGCGGCCTTTGAGGTTTATAACCAGATGGGTTCCGGATTTTTGGAAGAGATTTATCAGGAATGTTTGGAGGTAGAGTTAGGGAATAGAAACATTCCATTTGTTTCGCAGGAGGAATTGACTGTTTGTTACAAAGAGAAGCTTTTGAAGAAAAAATACAGGCCTGACCTTTTTGTATTTGGGGAGATCATTGTTGAGTTGAAAGCTGTAAAAAATCTTTGTTCAGATCATGAGGCCCAATTGCTGAATTATTTGAAGGGAACCGGGAAGCGCGTTGGATACCTGATTAACTTCGGGAATCCCAAAGAACTTGAATGGAAACGTATGGCCCTTTAATTAGTGCCGATTAGTGAAAATTAGTGGTTAAAAATGTCTGAGTTGAATGCCAAAACTATTTCTGAGCTTTCCGGTCTGCTGGAGCAGGGGAAGTGCACTTCTGTCGAGATCGTCAATGATGTGCTCGCCGCGATTGATGCGCGCGACGGGAAAATTAACGCCTACCTGACTATCGATCGCGCCTCCGCGCTGGCGCAGGCCGAAGCCGCTGACAAAGCGCGCGCCGCCGGTAAAAAGGGCGCGCTGCTCGGCATCCCGCTGGCGATCAAAGATCTGCTGAACGTCAAAGGTCAGCCCTGCACTTGCTCGTCGAAAATTCTCGAAGGCTACACCTCGCCGTACGACGCCACCGCAATCGCCAAACTGCGCGAGGCCGGCGCGGTTTTCCTT
>JBAWXO010000327.1:0-2789 GCA_037144035.1 Kiritimatiellales bacterium | reverse complement strand
TGATTCTCTGCAAAGAAAAATTCGCGGCGGATATCGATAAGCAGGTGTTCCCCGGCATTCAGGGCGGCCCGCTGATGCACGTGATCGCGGCCAAAGCGGTCGCCTTCGGCGAAGCATTGACGCCGGAATTTAAAACCTACCAGCAACAGGTCGTCAAAAACGCCAAAGCGCTGGCCGAAGCGATGCAGGCCAACGGATTTCGTCTGGTCGCTGGCGGAACAGACAACCACCTGATCCTAGTTGATGTCGGAGCAAGCGGCTTCACCGGAAAGGATGTGGCTAATGCGCTGGATAAGGCTTCGATCACGGCCAATAAAAACGGCATTCCGTTCGATCAAAAGAGTCCGTTCGTCACCTCCGGTGTACGCCTTGGAACCCCTGCGGTTACCACGCGCGGCATGAAGGAAGCGGACATGGTGCAGATCGCCAACTTCTTCAAAGCGGTTACGGATAACATCAGCGATGAAAAGAAGCTGGCGGAAATCCGCGCGGAAGTCATCGCCTTCTCCAACCGCTTCCCGCTTCTCTAATCCTTGTCGGGAATAAGAACAACACGAGAATCGAATCCGGCTGAACTCTCATTCCAAACCGAGTGTCCGTCAAACCGGGGTTGCTTCAACCTGACCTCCTTAGTTGCGTCAACGAAGCGAAGATCGTATCCAGCAGGCACATCGGCACCCGGAATCATCACTCCAGCTCATCTTGATGCTGCTTATTTCGTCGGAGAAGCCAGGCACCGAAACCGCCGAGACCGAACAGAAGAACCGTGGCCGGCTCGGGGATCTGTGTATAGGTGCCAACAATGATTCCTCCACCGAGAGCAGTTGCGCTGTCGGTCACAACAAGAGCAGAACCGTTGTAGGTTAAGCTCACCCAACCATAGTTGTCAGCGTTATCCACTTTATCCCCGCCTCCACCAGAGAAAACATCTTCCCAAAATGCATAGTATTTTGTCTCACCAAGCAAGAAACTCTGTAGGCTTGTACCGGAATCAATTCCATTATTTGAAACGAGGGGTGTTTGTGTGTCAGCATATGTGGGGTTGAATTCCATACCGGAGGATGCGCCATAAAGACTAAATTCACCGGCGATTAAGCCAGAATCAAAATTGTAATTCCCTCCTCCTTGCTCGTCTAAAATAATCCCCAATCCACCGCCGGATCTTGAAATAAGCAAATTATAATCTAAACCGGGGATATAAATTATTTGCGCCTTTCCAACAATTACGTCAGCCGTTGTCGGCCATACGAGCAGGTTAAAGATATAAGTCCCTACAAATAATAGCCTTTTAATTCTATTCATGCTCTTTCTCCATTTTAATTATCGTAGCGCTTCAGGTATCGTACCGTAAGCGGAAAGATCGATTTCAGTTAGCGAATAGTTTCCATTTGCATTCATCACAGCATTAATTTCATCCTTAAAAAAGGTCGGGAACGATCCCTGTCCCGAAGGGAAAACCCAGAGTGTCATGAGAACCAGTTCGTTATTTAGCATTATAAACGCCGGGTTGCCAGAGTCACCACCTACCAGGCCTTCATAATAGTTCGCTCTGACTCCATACGTTGGCTCAGCAAAAGAGCACCATCCACCACTTGCGCCAGAGAGATTGCGAACCAATGCTTTCTCCTCTTGATCCAACCCCAGCCCCGGTACATGCATATCAGCATGCCCAAGATAGTTCGTAAAATTCTGGGGCAATATTTTAGCAAAGCTGAATCGATTGGTCGGCACATCCTCCGTCAGTACTGCCACAGTTAGATCGACAATATTATTAGTATAAACGAGATGATGAATGGATTCAATGGTGGCGGTATAAACGCCGTTTGTTGCATCGACGAACGTAAGAGTATTTCCAGCGGGAACCCAAAACTGTTGACCCACAAACAAATGATTTACAAATAATACATGTCGGGGGCTGACCAATGTCCCTGCATGATGTCTTTCATCCCATGGAGCGGACGTGTAGCTGTTCCATGGACTGATGCTGGTTAGGTCAATATCAGCCACCCAGCAGTTTGTATTGCGAATAAAGATGCCTGTGTCGTAGCAATCCTTATTAAAGATGTGGATTGAGTTGGTCGGATTTTCACCTGCAATCCTTGTATCGACCGCCTGCATGGCATCGGCAAAGGCATAGTTGTTGGTGTTGTAGCTGTGCGGGTCCAAACCGAGCCTGTATTCCCACAGGTTGTCGATCCAGTCGCCGTCAAAGTCGGCAAAAGCATCGGCTCTGTTCGTGAAGGAAAGTCCGTGACGATCCTCCCACCAGTCCGGGATTTTATCTGAATCAAGATCATGTTCAATCAGCTCCAACCGCAGATCATAATTCATCGTGTGGTTGGTCACGCTAACCAGCGTCTGAGTCATGGGCTCAAAATATTCCAGCACCGCATTGGTATTGATGTCCTGATACACATCCAGCCAAAGGTTCCAGACCTCGTTTGAACCCCGCTGATCAACAATCAGGTGATTGATCAGGAAGGTTCCATTGGTGACTGCAACCTGTTTCAGTACGGTTTTTTTCGGTATTCCCGCCATCATTCCCCATGGAGGCGGAGGCGTGAGGCTGTCCATCAGTACAGCGGCGGCATAAACGGTTCCATCCAACGGAGACTGGTTCGTTACTGTTCCCTGCAAAGTAACGCAATAGTTCAGGGCATTATTGGGATCGGTTCCACAGGCGACCTCGCCGGCATCCGTCAAGTTGTCACCATCCTTGTCGTAAAGCGTAAACGATATGCCGCTGTCGTGGCTGGTGATGTTCTGCGGCTTGGTATAAAAGGGTTCCG
>JBAWXO010000326.1:0-2795 GCA_037144035.1 Kiritimatiellales bacterium | reverse complement strand
TGAAACAGGCTTCGTGTCGGTCTGCCTGCTTTTCATTGCCTTTAGCAATCTCCTGAAACGGGCGCTCGTTGTAAAAGCCATTAAGGCTGTGCGTGTGGGGCCCCATCTGGTTTTTCCAGCATTTAGCAGAGAAAATGAAACAACTTGAAAACAGTTGTCATGCCTGTGCCCGTAGTTGTGCGCCGATTCTGTTGAGCTCTTTTGCAGCTTCCTCTTGGGATATGTTCTCAACGTATTCGGCGAGTCTTTGCAACGCCACTTTGGGATCACCGCCAGTTTTTAGTGGATCAAGCCTGTCCGCCTCTTCTCTTGCCCATTTTGTTTGGCCAGACACCCCATGCTCGTTTTCATAGGCTGTAATGTATTCTCGAATCAGCTTTGCCTTTTGCCAAAGCTCGGCTTCTTGAATCAACTCGGCGCGCCGCTCCTTTTTTCTCTGGATGCGCTCAGCTTCTTCCTTAAGTCTCCGCTCTTCCTCGGCCTGTTGTAGCCTGCGACGTTCCCACATTAAATCTCTGTCCCGCTGTGTGGCGGCTTTTTTGATCAGGCTGCAGATTACATCATTCAAGAAATCCTCAATCCGTTGGGTTTTGCCATCGGCCCAGTTGTGACGAATGCCATCCCCCAAGTGGTATTGCTTTGGGTCGACCTGTAGTTTTAGGCGGCCGGTAGGGAAGCGGGCGTAGTCTGCAAAGGGATCGGCTCGGGTTGCACCAGATTTTTCCATTCGTTCCCGAGCGCTTTCTTTCATTACAGAATCAAGAATTTCCGTGATACCGAGCGACAGGCTTTGTTCGAATATTCCATTCATCAGATAGCCGCGGGCATCCAGTGCGCGGATCAGCGCGTCAGCCACCCGGAGCGCGCGAGAAAGGTATGGCTTACTAACATCAAGCAGGAATCTCGTTTTGGCATCCTCTGGCCTTCTGTCAGCTTTTATTTCCTCAGTGAATGGGTGCAGTGTTCCCGCTTCCTCCGGCACGACAATCCGGTTTTCGGCTTGAGCCTCAAAAGCAAGTAGCTTTTCCGTCTCGGCGGCCAGTGCCGAATCTTTAAGGCCCATATTATCAGAGGCTGATATCTGAAAGCGGATCGGCGGGGCGTCATCCATCGATGGCAATTTCGGCTTTTTCACCTTCTTGCCGTGGGCTAGCTTGGCCCAATACCCGGCGGGCGGCGTCGGGATGTTGTTCCGTTTGCATGCCTTGCGCAGACCGACATCCGACAGGCTGTATTTTTTCGCCAGCTTGATCATGGGCGTGGACCACACCTCTGCATAGAGCAGCTCTCGTGTTACCTCAACTATTTGCTTTTTCATTCGGCCCCCTTTTGAGGGGAACTTGCCAGCAATTTGCTCCGGCTGTCAGGCGTAAAATATTTGAATATTTTTATCGGGATACGTCCAAAAATCAAACGGGCGCATCCAATCACGCCGCCATGCCGTGGGCGATCTTGGCCACCTGAGCCACAAACGATTCCTTTGAGACTTTATCGGCTTGTTCAACCAACTGAAGCAGGGCGTCCTTCGGCGTTTCTATAACCTCCTTCTTCTCTTCTTTCTCCCCGCCGGTCAGCATCTTCGGCATGGCCGTTTCGAGTGCTGTTTTGAATGCCTCTTTGCCGGGCCGGAAATAGTGTTTCAGCACTACTTCAACGGTTGAGTGGCCTGTGACCCGCCGAACCAACTCCATCGGCACACCGGCTGAAAGCGCCATCGTAATCCATGTCGTCCGGAAGGAGTGGAAATCTTTGAGGTTGGATCGTCGCACAGTTTTCTTTTCCGGGGCAGCGATGTTTTCAATTTTTGCGGCTTTGAGAGCCTGTTGAAACCGCCACGTTAACCCGGAGTTATTCGTTCGGCACATTTCCTCTGCCTCAGGAAACACAAATTTACTTGTGCGGGGCAGGTGCGCTAATTCATCACGGAGCAGAGGGAACAACGGAATTTCTGCAACCTCGCCGGTCTTGGATGTTTTCACCGTCACAAAGCCGCCTTCCAGATCGACCGATTCCCATTTTAACCGGCAGCAGTCGCCGCGGCGCATCGCTGTGCACATCGCCGTCAACACCACAGGCCGCAGGAGCTCGTCGCAGTGGTTCAGGATATTTGTCAGCTCTTCCTGTGTGAACGGTTGACGATGCACAATTTTCTTGATTCTCGTCGGGCACCCGGCAAAAGGATTCCTCATCACCCCGGCTTCATCACCGATGCGGTCAAAGAACCCCTTTAAGATATGTAACTTGTCATTATACGTTACGGCGGAATATTTTTTTGCATCAAGAGTCGCCAGCCAGCCACGCGCCATGCTTTTGGTGACTTGAGACACATACGTCACCGAGGCATGGTTTTCCTGCACGTAACGGATGAAGTCCTGCAGGGCGATTCGGTGTATTTTTTCTCGATCAAGAGACCTGCCTCGCCGGGCCGGAGTCATAAACCGTTGATCATCGATGTCCGTGATGGGAACCTGTCCGAGTGATCCACCGGATTTGAGTTCATAGAGCTCTTGCAGGTGCTTTTCTGCGACCTTGAGGCTGTTGGCCTCGCGGACCATTTCCTTGAGCTTTAATGCAGCCAGTGTGCGCGAACATTCAAACGCGGTGTCACCCAGCGTGCGCAGGGTCTTCGGCACTTTACCTTTTACCTCGACACCTAAATTCATGACGTGCTGTTTGCCGTTAATCATGAAGCGTCCATACCACCAGTTTGATTTCAGTGAACCGTCTTTCTTTTTCTGAATTTCCGGTTCTTCTCGGAAGTGCGTACCTAAGAGTTGAAAAAGTTGACTGGTTGT
>JBAWXO010000325.1:0-2798 GCA_037144035.1 Kiritimatiellales bacterium | reverse complement strand
CTCTGCGGTGCGGCGCAAAGCAGCACCATTGCCCTGTGCATCCGGCGCGGACCAAAGCAATCCGGATTGGGGAAGCCCGCCGGAACAGGTCACGGAAAACCCCTGATCTCCGAGAACCGGAGCAAACCGGATCTTGCCCGCCGATAATTCCGAGTCCTCCAGTAACCCCGCTTTGGGAATTTCCTTAAGCGCATCTTGATTCCAAAGATTTTCGAGCAGTGTCTTG
This sequence comes from Kiritimatiellales bacterium, assembly GCA_037144035.1. Taxonomy (GTDB): domain Bacteria; phylum Verrucomicrobiota; class Kiritimatiellia; order Kiritimatiellales; family Tichowtungiaceae; genus Tichowtungia. The sequence goes on along the minus strand of JBAWXO010000325.1, from coordinate 2,572 downwards.
TCCAGCGTGCATAAGCGTGCCTGTTCTTTGTCCGTAGCAGCGATATAATATCTTCCTCCATGCTCCACAAGATTCGGGTAACTCAGTCCGGAATTGTTTATTGGTGCGAAAGCGAACAAGGCTGGCTCCGGCTGAGACCATAAAATATGGCCGTCTTGCAGGATGCCGCCGCTCAACCAAGCCGGATTTCGATCTTTATTCCGCTCGGCAGAATTGCGCCCATCATGGTTATGGAACCAGAGCAGATACTTTCCGTTTTCACAGCGCCAGACCATAGAACAGGCGCGTGTGTTTTTAATTTTCCGCCCGTTCGCATACCGCGCAAAATCCGGTTCAGTCCAGGTTTTTCCGCCATCCGGACTGTATGATTCACCCACATAGTCTTTCAGTGTGCGAAACGCGCAATAAAGATCATCTCCGCCCAACGACTCGATGTTGTGCTCCTCTTGCAATGTTCCCACCCGGGCAGACACAATTCCATGCTCCCCTTCCGGGAGCATTTCCCATTGAATATCTTTGGCTGCTGAAACAGACAGAATATTGGTGGACTTGAAAATAAATCCTTCCCCCTGCCGGCCGGAAGCATTCGGTCCGTATTTAGAAAACGAAATGTAAACCGTGCCACCAACAACCAATGGCTGATCTATTCCCCAGGAGCTGAAGCTCTTGAACTGCTTATTATGCCACGTTTCCCGAACCGGCATGGTATAGCGATCCGACCAGGTCACTCCCCGGTCATCGGAATACCGATAGACATAGTGAATTCCTTTACCCTCGTTCGGCAACCGCTCGAGGTTATAAAAACAGTAAACCCGCCCGGACGGCGTATTAAGCAAAGTCCCCCAAGATGGCTGACGCAACTTTCCCGGCGGCTCGAGTTCACTGACCTGTCGCCAGGTCTTACCTGTATCTGAACTGCGCAGGATGCTCATTTTCTGATCGACTGCACCTTCCCGCACATTTGAATGTGTAACTACAGCCATCCATTCACTATCCGCCAGCTTAACAATATACGGCTGGTCAGCGTAGGCACTCTCCAGCATCAATGTGCCATTTCTAAAGAAACGGGGATCCCGGGACCCCGGCTTCGGTGTTGCAACCATACTTATGGCATACTTTCCCGCCAGATAGGTGTGGACAGCCAACATTTCGGTTTCACTCAACGCGCGGTTATAAATGATCACCTCGGCTACGCCACCTTGATAGTCTCGTCCGCCGTTATCACCACCGAGCAGGTAACCGGTGTGATACACTGCTGTTGCCGGACGGTCAAAAGGCCTTTGATCCCGCCGGTATCCATCCCGATAAACAGAGGCTTCTGCTCCCCTCTTATGAAAAGCAATCACTTCCCAGGCCTGACGGGAAGACTGCGTATACAAATCACGAAGGTGCTGCCAGATCTTCCCGTCACTCAGGATAACCATCAGCCCATCGGCAGAATCTTTTGCGTATCCAATACCGTACCCGTCTCCATTCTTGCGATAAGCGCTGTTGTCTGCGGACAGAATTGCATGGTGAACTGATTCCGTTTTTTCTTGAGACTGGTCAAATGCAACAATAAAAACGGTGGTTTCATAAGGCAGATTTAGTTGCGGCAGTTTGAGGCGCTGCCCGCCTTTTTCAAACATAACCGCAGGAAAGCCATTAATACGGCTTTTACGCATCAGCGGGCGGGCCACGGTATTTGACTGGGTTGCATCATTTTTCGCAGGGCTTGAATCGGCCCAACTATTCACCGGCGACCCGTCACGCCCAGTCAGCGCTTCGGGCTTAAGCCATAAAGTAAGCCCGTCTGGTGGTATTGACTCTGCCTGTGCCGTAAAAAGGAATGGCCCCGCCTGAACGGTAACCGCTACAGCTAATAGAAAAAATAACTTATTCATATGATTCAGACTCCTCGCATTTATTCTGCTTCCACAAACAAATATTATCAATAAACGAACATTGTATATTAGATATATCAATTTCGATAATAAAAATTATATTCTTTTTTGAATATTGCTATAGCCGAACCGATTCTCAAGCTGTGAATCGGAACCGCGTGACATCATCGTGATGCATGTGCAAAACATTACTTTCCAGGCACCAACCCGTCAAGCGGCGCACCAAAGAATTCATCAACGCCCCGGAACCCGCGAGATCATTATGTCTTCGGTAGTCGGGGAAAGCATCTGCGGGCGCTGGGTTTTACCAGTTTTCAAACCCCATTCCATCATGCTTTTCTGGACGTACTCAAACAGCTCTTTTTGCGTCACACTGCCATTCTTGTCGGTGTCCGCTTTCCCATCCACCCCTTCCAGCAGGTAGCGGGTGAAAATTCCGTGCTTACTATCCGGGTCGGGATGTGAAAGCTCATTTTCGGCGCAGGAGGCCATGACATGCACCCCGGCCGTCTTCAGAGAGGGAGCAATTCCAGAAACCCCGCGGGTGGCGCTACCGCTATGGCAGGCATCAAGCACCAGCAGTTTTCGACCGGCTTTACTGTTTTGCATCTGCTGCTGCAGTTTCGTCAAAGAAATGCTGTTTTCTCTGTCTTTTTCGTCTCCATCCTGAGGAATCAAATATCCTTCGC
>JBAWXO010000324.1:0-2799 GCA_037144035.1 Kiritimatiellales bacterium | reverse complement strand
AGAAGACATATTGCGACAGGTGAATTGTTAAATGCTATAGGCCGACTAAGGCCAAGTTTCCCGCGTGTAAATTCCCCCAATCCATTGGGATAACTCATGTGCTGGGGTTTGCCCGCAGACATCAAACAGCTTACCAGTTTTCGGCGAGCAGTTCGAACTGCGCCTGCGGATGGTCACAAGCCACACACTTGGCGGGAGCTTTGGTGCCGGCGTGCAGATAGCCGCAGTTGCGGCAGCGCCAGACGACTTTTTCTGCGCGCTCAAATACCTTGCCCGCCTTGATATTGGCGGCGAGTTCTTTGTAGCGCTTGTCGTGCTGTTTTTCGGCGACGGCAATCGCGCTGAAGACAGCAGCAATTAAAGTGAATCCTTCTTCTTTGGCGATTTTGGCGAAGGAAGGATACATCGAAGTCCATTCGTGCTCTTCGCCTGCGGCGGCGGCCAGAAGGTTGTCATGCGTCGTGCCGACGGGCCCGGCAGGGAACGTGCTGGCAGGAATCTGGATTTCGCCGCCTTCCATCAGCTTGAAGAGACGCTTGGCGTGCTCCTTTTCCTGATTGGCGGTTTCGGTAAAAATGTCAGCGATCTGCGCATAGCCTTCTTTGGTGGCGGCGCTGGCGTAGTAGGTGTAACGGTTGCGGGCCTGCGATTCACCGGCGAACGCAGCCATCAGGTTTTTTTCGGTCTGGCTTCCTTTGAGCTTCATAGTGTTCCTCCTTTTAAAAATGGTGCGCCTGCCGGGACTCGAACACAGATCACCGACTTCGAAGGCTAGTTTATAACTGCAAAAACATTGATTTTTAACATATTAAAACAAAAATGTTTTCTCTTTGTTTCAATATTCAGCCTGTTTCACTCCGTAAATGTCTTATACCCTCAGGCGTTGTCAGGAAGCAAGCAAAAGAGGGTTTTTATGAGCTTAGTGATGCGACAGGTGGTATGGCCGCTATTCCAGTCGCAGGCTATCGTTTCTGGATTCGTGCGGCAGTCGTGACGAGTATGTTTGTCTCGCCAGCTTCTATTTTTTGACCGGTACGGATAAAGCGATTGGAGACACGCTGTGGACTGCGTATAATGCGGTTACCGAGTACGCCGATCACTGCTCAGCTCGCCCCGTCAGCCCTGCGATACACCTCAACTCCATCTGGTTCGGAAGCCGCGCTACCGTGAAGGTGAACGCATTCAGGGCCGCCGAAGAGTGTGCGGACGAGTGGAAAATCGGTAAGTAAAGGAGCGGAAAGTAAAACCGCCATTCCGACAGCCGACAAGCTCCTGAAGAATGAAAGTCTGTTTTCATAGTGATTCTAATCGGGTCAAACACTCGTTCAGAGAGCAAACGGTCACGCCGTCGCCATACGGATAGGCGGAGTCCACCGGAGCAACAATCAAAACCTCTTTCAGCTTCAGATCGTCCATTGCGCTCCAGAAACCGCGCGTGACCTTTGGCGAAGACGAAGCCTTGCATTCAATCCCGATCCGGGAAGTTCCTCTTTCCAGAACCAAATCCATCTCCGCGCCGTTTGATGTCCGGTAATACCCGCAGGAAATCCCGTCCGGAACAGCGGAAAAAACGTTTTCAACCACCAGCCCTTCCCATGAATCGCCAAAGACCGGATGAGAAAACAGATCGTCAGCAGTTTTAATATTCAACAGCGCGTGAAGAATGCCGGTATCGCGGATATAAATTTTCGGTGACTTGATCAGCCGTTTCTTCACATTGGAAAAGAATGGCGGCAGACGACGCATCATAAACGCGCCGCAAAGCAGATCCATATAGTTCCGGATGGTGCCCGCATGAACGCCCATCGATCCCGCCAGCTTTTCCAGATTCAAAAACTGCCCGTGATAATGCGCGCACATCGTCAGAAGCCGACCGACCGCCTCCGCCGGAATCGTGCTTTTCAGCATCGGAACATCCCGTTCAAGAAACGACCGGATAAAATCGCCGCGCCATGCAAACCCGGCGGATTCTTCCGCAAAAAAACTACGAGGAAACCCGCCCTGAAGCCAAAGATTTTGCAGAGCATCCGGCACTTCACGGATGGAAAACGGCGCGAGTTCAAGATAGGCAATGCGTCCGGCCAACGTTTCCGAACTCTGCCGGATCAAATCACGCGAGGCCGATCCGAGAATCAGGTACTGCCCGTTAGCTCCGCTTTGATCAATCAGACTTCTCAGCACGGCGAACAGGTCGGGAACCCGCTGGATTTCATCAATACAAACCAGTCGGCCACGGTACATTTTCAAAAACGCTTCCGGATCACGCAATTTGTTGCGGTCGGACGGCAGTTCAACATCCAGATAAACCGCATCCGGAAAATCCTTCAGGAGATGACGTGCCAGCGTTGACTTGCCGCACTGACGCGGCCCCAGCAGAGCCAAAGCCGGATTATTAGCTAGCCGATCTCGTGCCACCGGCTCCATCGTTCTAGTAACATAATCATGTATATCGTTTTTCACAATCGTGTTTTACATGATTAAAACGCAAAGGCAAGTGCTTTTCCCGATCATTTCTCTCGCCCGCTCCCCTTCGGTCGCTCAAGACGCAGAGGCGCAGAGAAGAGGCGCGGCCGACGTCCGCACCCACAGTAAGAAGATAAGGTACCTACAGAAGAGACTGAATGAAGTTTTCTGTAGCCGCCCACGGTGGGGGCGGAGTGAAGTGAAGCGGGGGATGAAGAACCCCTTGGCCATCATTTTGAGCTACTTGCGTCTTTGCGACTTTGCGCGAAACAATTCTACTCATATGACGTTAACTTAAATCTCATTCTCTCGCCCGCTCCCTTTGGTCGCTCAAGG
>JBAWXO010000323.1:0-2822 GCA_037144035.1 Kiritimatiellales bacterium | reverse complement strand
TCTTTTGGAGGGTCGCCGGCCTCGGCGACCCTGGACGGCGAGGCCGCCGTCCCTCTAGAGAGAAATGAGATCGGCGGCGGTACGTATCGCAGGCGTCCCGCCTGCCTTGTTGCGACGTGTTCTAAAAAGGGTAGAGCTGGTTTTGAAGCACGAGTCCGCCTTCGCGAAGATGGCCTGCCAGCCGTAGCCTTTGGCGAAGGCTGGAGCCAATGATCGGAGTCGAACCGATGACCTGCTCATTACGAATCCACCCTTTGAAAGTTATAAACTCATCATAACCAATGTTTTCAAGGGTTTCGTAATCATCGCCGCGCGCTCGGAAACAAAATGAACAACCAGCAACGTAGCAAAATCCGTAGCAAAAAACCCCGTCAAACACTTACGTCCATTCACCAAGTCCATCGGCATCAACATGTGTAAAAAAAATGGCGAATGAACTGGGGGAAGCTAGCAACTTCCATTCACATCTCCAAGAGCAAATACTGCAAGATAGTTATTCAACAGTGGATTGATTCTAGTAAAAATCTGGCGCTTGTCGTTTTTCTCTCCGGGGCTGGAAATACAGTTATTTTAACCGAGCGAGTTCCCGCGCAGCGATAGCGATTTCCTGACCGGCCTTCGGATTGTCCTGTCGGTCGGGCTGCAGAACAACAGGGGTGATAGTATGAACAACGAAACCGACGTAAAGTGAAGAAATGATACCACTTCTTCCTTTCCTTATTTACGGGCTTCCTCAAAGCCGTCGCGCAGAGACTTCAGGATTTCGCGGGAACGGGCGAACTTGCCTTCATGGTAATTAGCCAGTTCGTGCGCAATCGGACAAAGGCTTGTACCTTCGGTTTCTTTCCGGAGAAGTCCCGACAAATCCCCGGCGGTCTGCGCAGAAACAATGCTGGCCATATCCCGTCCGGCGAGCCATGCGGCGGCACGGTCAAGATCGCCTTTTACCTTTTCCATGATGTCTCCGTCACTGCCGGATGATTTCAGGCGGCCTTTGCCGGTGGCGACCAGATAATTGGTCAGCACGAAGTTTATGTCGGCGGAATCCTTTTTCTTCCGGTCGTGCGGTCGGTCGCAGGTGGAAAATATTTTGAGGTAGATCATGGCCGCCGGGGGAATGATGCGAAACTCAAAGGCGGCCTGCCGGAAGAGCAGGGCATGGTCGTAGGCTTCCTGAATGGCGGAAATCGTCCACGGGCTGTTATCCGCCGGCCATGTGATGGTCTTTCCGTCTTCCGACAGACTGCCGAACGGCAGCATGTCCACTTCCTGACCGTTTGTGTCGGTGAATTTTTCAGGATGGTTCGGTTTTTTATTGTGGAATCCGAGTTCCAGAAGTTTCCGGCAAATGGCATTAAAATTTTCCCATGATTTCATTTGCACAGACGTGTCGATGTCTTTGGTGGCGCGCGGAACTTCCACCCCGTGGAGGTGGTAGAACAAAAGATCGCGGGCAAACGCACCCAGCAGTACAACCGGAATGGTTTCTGTGGCGGTATAAAGCCGTTGTAGCGTTTCTACTTTGTCCGGGTTAAGCGGTTTCAATCATGTGCTGAATGTATTTTTCATATATCCTTGTCGCCGTTTCGGTGTTCCTCTCATCGCCGGAGCAGCAGATCAAATCGGCATAAACGAGAATGGGATGTACGCAGTCCTTCGATGGCCCGCAATCTGCCCCCGGCAAGGGCATCACAAATTCAACATTTCCACCCGAAGGCGTTTGGTGCAGGTTGGCTTCAACCACTAAATCATATAGTGGCAGTGCCGTGTATAACGTCAGCTTTTGCGGGCGCAGATAATCGTTGGTCAATAAGGCTGCGGCCGGTTCGCCGCCCCAGAGGAAGGCTTCCTGTTGCGGATTGCGGTCGCGCCACCAGGCGATAGAGTCCACTTGAAAGCAAAGCCGTTTCAGTCGCAAGCGGTAGTCCGTGTAACCGTGAATCCACTTGTCGAAAAGTTCTTTCCGGTTCACGAGGATTCGCATCCGGTCATGATCGAGCAGAAAGCCGCGCTCTTTCATTTCGCTAATCAGTTCCGATACGCTGCCGGTGGAAAGTCCGGCTCGCGTTGCCAATTCGCGCATGTTGGTGTTAAGCAAAGCGTTTTCCGGTTGAGCATCCAGCAGAGGATCGGTCAAAAGCAGGTGAATCAATTTGATGCCTGATGACTTGAAGAGCTTTCCGGCCAAACGGCTTTGCTGCCAAAGCGGGGAGGGGAGGCTCTGCTTTCTGCCGGTCACAAAAAGATAGAGTCCGGGTAGATTCAGAAACGCGTTGCCCTTGATATCAATAAACGGTGTGTTCGCGCTGCGCATGGATTCCGCTTTGGAGAGGGAAATTTGTTCCGTAAGATAGAGCGTTGGATAGCGGTTTTGCGGCCCGATAAAAACGGTTGTATCCGTAATCGTCTTCACAAACCTGACGCTGAACTTTTGGGCGCGAATCTTAAGCACGGGGTCGCCGCTTTCCATGCAGAAATTCAGATCGTTTGCGGTTAGCGCGTTCGAGTATGGAAACACCGCTTTGAGGTGATTCTCCCATACGTTGAGGTCTGGTAACTCTCTCATTTGTTCATTTATATATCATGTTCATTTTTTATGAACAACATTATTTTATGAACAAATCTATCTGCTTTCAAACCTTGGAATCCTACTGTTTGCGGGCGCTTTGTATTTCTACACAGACTAGGCCGCCCTTACGCATCTTCAAACCAAAACAGAGCGACCGCCCAACAGCGCTTCGACCGCATTGATGAAAAGCTCGAAGCGATCCACGCACAGGCCAGCAAAACCAATGGCCGTGTCACCAAACTCGAAAAATGGA
>JBAWXO010000322.1:0-2833 GCA_037144035.1 Kiritimatiellales bacterium | reverse complement strand
ACAGTGAAGAGTGAATTTCTGTAGCCGCGTCCGCTGGGCGCGGTAATAAAAACCGGAAGTCATGCGAAATTGGTATCATTCTGATAAAAGCTCCCTCTTCGAATCGGAACCCGTCCGCCGGAGGGGATCGTGTAGACGCGCTTTTCATTCCCCTCCATGGGAGGGGTGGCTGCAAGCCGGTGTGAGGTTCTGTGGCCTGTATTTCCACTAAAATTGCCGGATAATCCACCTGATTCACCTTTTGTTTTCATGATACTTCCGTATAACTAAAAAATACTCGGTGGCGGGTGGTTTTTTTGTTCTAACCAAATGGAGTAACAGATGGCGCTCTTTGATTGGATGATTCTCGCGACAGTCAGGAGCTTTCGAGTAACGGGTCGGAACGGTAAGTTGCGAAAGACTAAACGGTAAAAAAGGAATGCCAGATGATGATGCGATGGAAGAAAACAATTCGGCAGACCGGTCTGATATGCCTCGCCGCCGCATGGCCTTATCTGGGAACAGCCGCCGAGTTGCCGAAACCGGTGTTGCAGATGGATTTCGAGGATACTCCGGCAACGATGAGTCCTGCGGGCGTCGGGCAGTCGCTTTGCTTGGATCTGTCTTCGCCGGGGAAAGAACCGTTCGTGCTGAAAGATCCGGAGTTGCTGAAGAATCTGGCGGGGATCAAGTCGTTTACGATTACCGGCTGGGTCAAGAAGCCGGTAACCTTTGATGATGTAAACAATGCTCCGCCCTGGCTGCTGGCCTGTCCCGGAGTTTTTGATCTCAGGTTCGATAATTGGGGAGGGCTGGCCCTTACGATGGAAGGGGCGGACAAAAGCCGGAAAAAGATACGCAGCGGAAAAATGGCGGACGCAGACCTCAACCTGTATAACCGCTGGGTATTTTTCGCGTTTACCTATGACGGTACAAAGCAGGGTACGAATGGAGCCTTCTATTACGGTTACGAGTCTTATTTAATCAGGCGGGACAGAGCGCTGGTTGATGGGTTGGCCGGAGATCTAAACCTTACGCCACCGCCTTTTCTAGCGATCGGTGCCGGCAGTCCGGACGGAAAACAAAAGTTGCAGGGAGCTGTGGATTCTTTGAAAATATTCGCCAGTAGCAAAGACGGCTCGGCGGCTTTGGGTCAGGTTGAAATTGAAAATATCCGCCGCCGTGATGTGGGCACGAACTATCTCCGGCAGCTGGAACTTCAGGCTCTGGACGATAAGCGGGGAAAAAAGATGGATCTGATGCGTCTGGAGGACAAGTTTTGGTCCGCAGAACGCAATCTGCAGCAGGTGGATCCGCTGACCCGTATTTTCTCCAACAAATGTCCGCCGCCCGTCAGTCCGGATTTTGTACCCTGCGTCCCGAAAGGCGGCTCCTTGCCTGTCTTGTTTGCGGCGATGATTCAGGATGCGGGCGTTCTATCTGCGCAGATTGAGGTTTCTTTTTTCCGGGCGGAGAACGGTGTGCCGCTCCAGTTGCCCTTTACCACGTATGAAGTCCTGCCTGTTCCTGTGGAGGCCAACAGCAACGGGGGCAGCATAACTGGAATGGACACCCGTCCGGCGGAGATCTGGATGGAACACCAGGTTGCCGAGGCTCCTTTCAAGATCGCAGAGGCTCTTCGCGAAACGCAGGAGGTAAGGCTGGGCACGGCGCGCATAAGGGGAAATGACCGTTTATATCACGGAATTCTGCTGGATTTTGACATTCCGCCGGATACAAAACCCGGTCTTTACCGCGGCAGCCTTACCCTGAAAACTGCAAAAGGATCGCTTGAAAAAACGTTCAGTTTTCAGGTCGCGGATGTGGCCGTGAATAATTTCCCGAAGCTAAACAATGTCTATTGGTTTACGGCCAACCCCGAAAACCTCACCACACGGACGAATCTTCCGGCGCTCTGGAGTGAAGAGCATTGGGGGCTGATCAAAAACTCGCTGAAGACTCTGCGGAAGTTCGGGCAGACCGGAATAACAATCAATCTGGTTTCACAGAACAAGGAAGTAATAAATTACATCCAAACGTGCACAGCAGCGGACGGAACGTACCGGTTCGACTACAAGCTGTTCGACCGTTGGTTTGAGATGTTTATGGAGCTCGGATTCCAGCAGGTGGAAGGATTCCATCTGTTTCGCGGACAAACAGGCGGAATTCCCGACGTTTATGCGCTGGACGAAAAAACGGGGCAGAAAGTGCAGATATTCAGCATCGGATCGTCTGCGGATGATTACTTCAGATTCCTCGAGATATTCGCAACCGATCTCTGTAAACATCTGGACGAGAAAGGCTGGAAGAAAAATTATTATCAGTGCCTGATCGACGAGCCGGCCAATTTGGAATTGTACAAGCGGGCCAAAGGTGTTGCGGATAAGTGCCTGCCGGGTATTCCGACAAAGGATGCTTGCGGAGTTGCTGCTTACTCCGATTACATGGATGTTCAGGTCTTTAATATGTCCTTAGCCAAACAATCCTATCAGGATTTGGCCCTCAAACGCCGCGCCGCCGGAAAGTCCGGGTGGCTTTATCATTGTGTCACCCCTTATCCGCCGAATCCGAATCGGCATTTGGATGACCCCCTCACCAGTTCCCGCCTTTATCCCTGGATCGCCCGTCTGCTGAATGCAGACGGCTATCTGTTCTGGGCGGCCAACAATTACCGAGGTGCGGACCCCTATAAATCATCTATTGGGCTTTTGCCCGGCGGGGCGGCTGAACCCGGACATTCTCCGGGTGACAACTGGATGTATTATCCCGGCCCAGACGGTCTGCGGGGGTCTATGCGCATGCTGGCTTTCCGGGAAGGGCTTTTAGATCACGCCCTGCTTGAACAACTGGCCGC
>JBAWXO010000321.1:0-2835 GCA_037144035.1 Kiritimatiellales bacterium | reverse complement strand
GGGCCAATGTGCATTCACGCGATCTGGGAAAACTGCTTACCGCAGAAAAAAGCGGATCGGTTGCGGTCGAGATTTCCGTGGATGCTTTTCCCGGTCGGCAGTTCACGGGAGTGCTCGATTATGTGGGCGCAACCATGAGCGAGCAAACCCGAACGGTGAAAGTGCGGGCCACGGTTGATAATTCCGGCCTGGAGCTGCGTCCGGGAATGTTCTGCAAAGCAACCATTTTTCTCGGTGACGGGCAGGCGGAAGAGGTGCTGGCCGTGCCGCGATCCGCCGTGTTTTCGGATGAAGGCAAATTCTTCGTTTTCAAACATTGGAAAGACGACTTCTACATCCGGCAGAACGTGAACCGGGGTCGTGAATTTTCCGGCATGGTGGAAGTCCTTGGCGGCTTACAGGGCGGCGAAACGGTGGTGGCGGAAGGCGCGTTCCTGCTCAAGTCGGATGTGCTGCGCGCAAAAATGGGTGCCGGTTGCGCCGATTAACGGAAGGATCTCGCCATGTTAGATAAACTGATTCACTTTGTTTTAAACCAGCGGATGCTGGTTATTCTCGGAACGCTCATTCTGGCCGGAGCCGGTCTGTTTGCCTGGAAGACACTGCCGGTCGATGCGTTTCCTGACGTCACCAATGTTCAAGTAATGATCCTGGCCAAAGCCCCCGGGCTGACCGCTGTCGATGTCGAGGAACGGGTCAGTTATCCGATTGAACAGGTCATGGGCGGACTGCCGAAGGTCAAGCAGGTGCGGTCGCTGTCAAAAGCCGGGCTGTCGCAGGTTGTGATTGTTTTCGAAGACGGCGTGGACACCTACTGGACGCGTCAGGTGGTGTTCGAGCGTCTGGCGATGGCTCGCGGCGAACTGCCGCCAGACGTCGAACCGGAGCTCGGGCCGATCAGTACCGGGCTTGGTGAAATCCTGCAATACACAGTGGACAACGACACGCATGATCCCATGGAACTGCGTACGATTCAGGATTGGCTGATTAAGCCGCGCCTGAAACCCATTGCCGGCGTCAACGAAGTCAACAGCTTCGGCGGTTCGGTGAAACAGTATCAGGTGCTGGTGTCGCCGGAGCGTCTGCTCAAATACGGCCTGACCGCGAATGATGTGGTCGAAGCGGTCGAACGCAACAACGCCAATGCGGGCGGAGGAATTCTGGTGAGCGGCTGGGAGCAGTTTTATCTGCGCGGCGTCGGACTGCTTCAGGACATCCCGGACATCGGACGGATCGTACTGCGGGCAGACGACGGGACGCCGGTTTACCTGCGCGACGTGGCCGATATTGTCATCGGCGCGGAACCGCGTCAGGGAGCGGTAACCCGCGACGGGCAGGGCGAGGCGGTTGCCGGCATGATCATTATGCTTAAGGGTGAGAACTCACATGATGTCGTCAACCGCGTCAAAGCCTCTATCGCCAAGCTTAGCGACACGCTGCCGAAGGATGTCCGCCTGAATGTTTTCTATGACCGCACTTCGCTGATCGAAGCGTGTCTCCGTACTGTCGTGACAGCGACGCTGGAAGGCTGCTTTTTTGTGATTCTGATTCTCTTCCTTTTTGTGGCGGAACTGCGTACGTCGCTGATCGTCGTGATTTCTCTGCCGCTCACTTTTTTTGCCAGTTTTATCGTTATGGGCTGGCTGGGGATGAGCGCAAATCTGATGAGTCTCGGCGGGCTGGCGTTTTCGGTGGGTATGGTGGTCGATGCATCTATCGTGGTGGTGGAAAACGTTCGCCGCCGTCTGGCTGATGCTAGGGCAGCTGCGGACAAGCGGAAGACCGTTGCCGAGGCGGTAATCGAGGTGGCGCGTCCGGTGGCCTTCTCAGTTTTGATCGTCGTGGTGATTCTTGTGCCGCTTTTCACGCTTCAAGGGATCGAAGGCAAAATGTTCGCTCCGTTGGCGCTGACCATGCTGATTGCGCTGTTCGCTTCGCTGGTCGTGGCGTTGACGATCATCCCGGTGCTTTCCGCGACTTGTTTGAAGCAGGTACCGGAAAAAGAATTCGGATTCATTCGCCGTTTTCATGCATGGTATTTGCGGATTCTGGATCGCGCCGTCGCCCGGCCGCGCTTCACGCTCGGCATTGCCGCCGCCGTGCTGGCGGCCACTGTAGCGCTTGTGCCGCTGGTAGGAACTGAGTTTATGCCGCCGTTGGACGAAGGGGCCATCGCCATCAACGTGGTGCGGTTGCCGAACGCTTCGCTGGACGGCTCAGCGCTCGTGGCGGGCGCAATTGAAAAACGTCTGCATAAATTTCCTGAGATTGAAACGGTTGTAAGCAAAACCGGCCGGGCCGAGATATCTGAAGACCCGATGGGGCCGGAGCAGACGGACGTTTTTATCATGCTGAAACCGCACCGCCAGTGGCAGGGTGGTCGCGACAAGACCGAACTCGTTGAAGCTATTCAGAAAGATTTGGCGGTGATTCCCGGACTCCGGCTCTCATTTTCCCAGCCGATTGCCCTGCGGGTCAACGAATTGATTTCCGGCGTGAAGAGCGATTTGGCGGTGAAGATATTCGGGCCGGATCTCGACGTACTCAAAAAATTCTCGGATCGCGTCGCGCCGGTTATGCGGGCGGTGCGCGGCGCCGAGGATGTACGGGTCGAACAGATTTCCGGCGCGGAACAGATTGATGTCGTTATCAATCGCGAGGCTGTCGCGCGCTACGGAATCAACGTGGAAGACGTGAACGCGACGATTGAAACGGCCGTCGCCGGAAAAGTTGCTGGTACACTTATCGAAGGCCAGCGGCGGATTGCCATCGTGGTGCGGTTTCCTGAATCGGCGCGCGCAGATATTTCGCAGATTGAACGGCTATTGGTTCCGG
>JBAWXO010000320.1:0-2839 GCA_037144035.1 Kiritimatiellales bacterium | reverse complement strand
TTCCTAGCCTACCCGACACCTTCGGCAACGCCGTACTCGAAGCCCATGCCAGCGGACTGCCAGCCATTGTTTCAAATGAGGGTGGCCCGTGCGAAATTGTCCGCTCTCACAACTCGGGTCTCGTGGTTGATGCGCGCCGCCCCGCTGCGCTGGTCGAAGCGCTCCAAAGTGTGCGGCACAATGGCGCTCTGCGCGGCGAACTGAGGGAAGGGGCTTTAGCCCGTGCCCGCGCCAGTCGTTGGGAAACTGTCCTCGCACAACTGTAAACTCTTCGTTATCTTTTCCTCGATGAAGGAAAGAATCACAGAGCCCGATGTTTGGAAGTATGTGCTCCCCGGAGGTTGGGAAGCTCTGGCTGGCAAGACCGATGCCGACAACGATCTGCTCAGCCTGAAAACCGCCTGCGCCAACGATCTCTGGTTTCATGTTCACGGACTGCCCGGCAGTCACGTCATCCTGCGGCGCCTGCCCCGCAGCGAGCTTTGCTCTGCTGCCGGGGGGCCGGAAGGGGAGGCGGCCGATAACGCTGTCATAAAACAGGCGGCGGCGATCGCTGCATGGCACAGTAAAGCGCGCGACGCCGGAATTGTTCCTGTCTCCTGCACCGAAGCAAAAAATGTCTCTAAGCCACGCGGCGCAAAGCCCGGCACGGTTTGTATCAAGCGCGAAAAAACCATCAAGGTTCGCCCCGCACTTCCGTAGTTTCCACCCATTGAATAATTGACCGCTTAAACCATCAACCAAGAGCACCATGAATAAACTGAAACACGCTCTGATTCTTCTGCTGTTCACCTGTTTTGCAGGAGCAAGCAATGCGCAGAAGTCCATTTCCGTGGCGCTCATTACCGAAAAACAGCATCCGCGCATCCTGCTTTTAAAAGGTGAGGAACGTCAGATTGAGCAGTCGATCACAAACAGCCCGGTCTGGAAGAAAATGCACGAAACCATTCTGCAGGAGTGCGACCGGATGATCGAGCTTCCACCCGTTGAGCGCATCCAGATCGGCCGACGTTTGCTCGACAAATCGCGTGAAGCATTGCGGCGGATTTTCCAGCTTTCGTATGCCTGGCGGATGACCGGTCAGGAAAAATATTTTCAGCGCTGTGAAAAAGAAATGCTGGCTGTAGCCAAATTCGAGGACTGGAACCCCTCGCATTTTCTGGATGTTGGCGAAATGACCATGGCTATGTCCATCGGATACGACTGGCTTTTCCCGCAATTGTCGGATGAATCAAGAACGGTCATTCGCAAAGCGATTGTCAGTAAAGGCTTAAATCCATCACTCAACTCGAAAAACAACAGTTGGCTGAAGGCTGATAACAACTGGAATCAGGTTTGCAATGCCGGCATGACGTACGGAGCGCTGGCTGTCGCTGAAGATTACCCGGAGATCGCCAAAACCATAATCGAACGGGCGTTGAATTCTATTCATTTGCCTATGGATCAGTATAAACCGGACGGCGCGTATCCTGAAGGATACAGTTATTGGGACTACGGGACTTCGTTCAATGTAATGTTTTTGAGCGCCATGGAATCTGTTTTTTCATCCGATTTCGGGCTGAACAACACGCCTGGATTTCTCCAAACTTCGCGCTTTTTCGAGAATATGATCGGCGTTACAGGCTTGTGCTACAACTGGGGCGACTGCGGCCTTGGCGGCAACCCCAGCCCAGCCATGTTCTGGCTGGCGCAACGCAATAACGACCCTTCATTGTTGTGGGTTGAAAAGTCCTATCTGCAAAAGAGCGATTATTCAAAATTCACCCGTGACCGGCTTTTGCCGGCGGTGATGATCTGGGGTAAAGATATTCCATTCAATCAGGTAAATGAACCCAAAGGGAAAGTGTACACAGGGCAGGGTGCCAATCCGGTTTGTCTGATGCGAACATCCTGGACCGATCCGAATGCGATTTATTTGGGATTCAAAGCCGGCTCGCCCTCTGAAAATCATGGCCACATGGATGTCGGTTCTTTTATCATGGAAGCTGATGGTGTCCGGTGGGCTTCTGATCCCGGCATGCAGAACTACGAATCGCTCGAATCAAAAGGGATGTCCATTTGGGGGGAAACTCAGGATGCACAGCGCTGGACCGTTTTCCGCCTGAATAATTACTCTCATAACACATTAATCGTGAACGACGAACTGCAGCGGGTTAACGGATATGCCAAAATTGACAAGTATTCCGCTGCGGCGGAGTTTCCTTTCGCCATTTCGGAACTAAGCACGGTTTACAACGGACAGTTAAAAAAAGCTGTCCGTGGCGCGGGAATAAAAAACGAAAGTTATGGGGTTGTCCGCGATGAACTGGAGACCTTAAGCAAACCTGCCAAAATCCGCTGGAACATGGTTACGTTAGCCCATGTGGAGCTGGGCAGTAAGGGAGCGACTCTAACCAAAGACGGCAAAAAGCTCTTCATGAAAGTTCATGGGCCGGAAAACGTAACGATGAAAACCTGGAGCGCCGCGCCAACCAACAATTACGACGCAGAAAACCCGGGCTCTATCATGGTCGGATTTGAATGTGAATTGCCGGCTGACACAAAAGAAGCATTCGAAGTCCTGCTGGTTCCTGAAAAAGCAATGACTTTGGCTGTCTTTTTGAATAAACAGTTGAACGAATGGTAATCCGTATGATTTTACAATGTTTGGAAAATCAATTGTCACGGAAGTGCGTTTTTAGAGAAAGTAACGATTGAAACCTCATATACCCACCCCGGCCTGCGGGCAGTCCTTGAATCTTGATGTTTTACGTCTGCGTCCGAGGCCAGATTTTCTATTTGCGTTTAGAGCACTTTCGAGTTAGTTGGTCGCAATGGAGACAAGGCCGCCGAGACGGCG
>JBAWXO010000319.1:0-2847 GCA_037144035.1 Kiritimatiellales bacterium | reverse complement strand
ACTGATGAACCGGAAGCACATCTGCCATTCAAAGCCGTCTTGTCGATCCTGTTATTCTGTCTAAAATTATCCATTCAAAGTAGCGAGGAGCCACTTTGATCAGCACAAGATGCCTTCCATCATAGGGTTATGTATGTCCATAACGACCTAACTTGGGTTTTCGGGTTGAAGCGCCGGCGTAACGCAAATCCGTTTTCTCCATTGACCCGCAACCAGCCAGACCATACTTTCAAGACCTGCGTGGAGGGGCAACCCGTTGCGCAAACCACAGGTGAAGTTCGTTCGACAATAAGGATAAAAATGCGCATTCATAACCGGTTCCGTCTTCTGTTGCGAGTAAGCGCCGTTGTTGCTATGGTGATCGCCGCAAAACTCATCGTCCACTTCATCGGGTGGGAGGTCCTCTCTATCAACCCGCTATTCTCAGGGATTGTGGCCGCGAACGTTTTTCTGATGGGATTTCTTTTGAGCGGAGTCCTGGCGGATTTCAAGGAAAGCGAACGTATCCCTGGCGAGCTGGGCGCCTGTCTGGAGAATCTGGCGCAGGAAGTTCGCGGCATTGGAATCGCAAAACCCGAAGCCAATGTGAATATCTGCCTAGTTCTTCTGTCGCAACTGGGTCAGGACATTCTGAGCTGGTTCCACAAGAAACACCGTACAGCAGAACTGCTGGATCACTTAAATGATCTGACTCCTCAGTTCGCGGCGATGGAACCATGGGTGCAAGCGACAATGATAGCCCGCCTGAAGCAGGAGCAGAGTAATCTCCGGCGCACTCTTATTCGCATTCACACTATCCGCGAAACCTCCTTCGTTTCCACAGGCTATTTGCTCGCCGACATTATCACCATTCTCCTCTGCGTCGGGCTTGTTCTGGCGAAAATTGAACCGTTCTACGAATCGCTGTTTTTCGTCGGCGTCATCTCGTATCTGATGATCTATCTGCTCATGCTCATCCGGGATCTTGATAATCCGTTCGGATACTACGATGACAATTCATGGGAGGACGTCTCCCTCAAGCCGCTCGAGGATGCAGTGGGCCGGCTCTCTCGGCTCACCAGACAGTAAAATTCCTTCAAGCCAGGAAAGCGTGGAGCTTCACCTGCTCCTCGAACAGCGGGTAGCCTTCAAGGTTGGTAATGCGCCCCTTTTCGACATCGAGCATTTGGCCGTTGAGCATCACTTGAAAGCGGGGGGTGTGGTTTAGTTTCCAATCATTGGAAGAGAGTTTTTCGATGGATTCAGCAAGCTCACCACAAGTCATAGGAAAAAGCT
Organism: Kiritimatiellales bacterium; assembly: GCA_037144035.1. Classification (GTDB taxonomy): domain Bacteria; phylum Verrucomicrobiota; class Kiritimatiellia; order Kiritimatiellales; family Tichowtungiaceae; genus Tichowtungia. Next base: position 1,572 of record JBAWXO010000319.1, on the reverse strand, counting down.
CCGCCTCCGGAATTTGTCGCCCCCCCCCATACCCCCACAATCCCATACTCGCACACTCCTCCGCCCCCTCACTCCCATACATCTTCCGAAACGTCTCAATCAGCGCGGAAGACAGATTCTCCACCGTAAGACCTGACGTGGCTTCACTGAGATTCATCACCTCCGATGGAATGGAGGCGATGGCTTTGGTTTCGATGCAGTCGATTTCGGAGCCAAGGTAACGGTTCAGCCGGTCGAGGTCGCTGTTCACCAGCAGCGTGCCATGATGCAGAACATGCTGTCCGCGAAAACAGAAGGCCTGACCGGAAAACTTTTTGCCGTTGATTGCGAGAGAGTTCTTACCCATCTTGTATAAATTTACGTGCTGCAACGCAGTTGCTTCCAAGGTTTGGAAAATTAGTTCGTACTGCTTCTCCTCGCGGTATTCCGCGCGCGGCACAATAACCCCGAAGTTCAGGTTGCCTTCGTCATGATAAACCGCGCCGCCGCCGGAAATCCGCCGCGCCAGAAGAACGCCCTCTTTTTCCATCAGCGACAACCGACATTCGCGCCACGGGTTCTGATTTTTACCAATCACCACGCACGGCGAATTGACGCAGAGAAACAGAATCGGCCCGCGCCCTGTGGCATGGTCGAGCAGCCACTCTTCCACCGCCAGATTGCGGAACACGTCCGTGCTTTTTGACTGAACGATTAACATGCGGCAAAATCTACCAACTCCGCAACGCTTCGGCCACAAAACTCTGAGGTTCTGGGAATAAGCTGAGCAACCGCTTGCTCTTGAATTCCATTTGCTTTCCCGCAACCGGATCAGTGAATTCAAGGCGGTGCGCCAGCAGTTGCATCGGCTTCTGATAATCATCCCCGGCTTCCAGATCTGAATAATCCGAATACAACGGGTCGTTAATGATGCACGATCCGATCTCGCATAGATGCACGCGGAGTTGATGTTTTTTGCCCGTTACCGGCTGCAAGCGGAACAGCCCGATCTCGTCACGACGGTCTATAAGGTCAATAATGCTCTCCGAATTGACCGGCCCGCCCGGAACAATCTGCATGTGAAAATGGTCGCGGGGCTCCATCCGCGCCTTGATATGCCAATGAGTTTGGCCGATCTCCGCCGGAAGCTTTCCCGCCGCGAGGTAAATCTTTCTCACCGAACCCGCCTTAAACATCTGCTGGTACAACCCGCGCTTTGAACAGTTTTTTACACAGAGCACCAGGCCGGCGGTTGAGCGGTCGATCCGATGCGCGTGACTCAGCTCTTCATATCCGCACTTCGTGCGCAGTCGCGTGACCAAAGTCTCGTTTACATATTCCCCCGCGGGATGGACCGGTAGAAAATGAGGCTTATCGGCTACTAAGAAATCATCATTCTCAAAGATCACCTCTTCCTCAAAAGGGATTTTTATTTCGTTGATGACCTCCCGATAATAACAGATGCGGCGGTGCGCCTGATAAGGGGTAACCAACCCGATCAGTTCGCCATCATCGAAACGCACCTTATGGAGTTCAATTCGTTCACGCCAAACAAACTCCGAAATGCGAGGGAACCGAAACAAAATAAACTCA
>JBAWXO010000318.1:0-2862 GCA_037144035.1 Kiritimatiellales bacterium | reverse complement strand
TGGAAGCGCTTTATGCCCGCGAGGAGGAACTGATTGAACGGGAGCGTCACTTCATCGCCGAAAATGACATTGCTGTGGTCGTCGCCGATATTCCCGCCATTCCGCTGGCCGCCGCGCAACGCGCAGGCATCCAAAATATTGCCATCGGCAACTTTTCGTGGGACTGGATTTATGAGGATTACGCCAAAAACAATCCGCGCTGGAATTTTTTCGCTGAAAAGTTCCGGGCCGTTTACGCAAAGACCGATCTTCTTTTGCGTCTGCCGTTCGCACCGCCCATGGAGCAGTTCCCGAACCGTAAAGACATTCCCCTGCTCGCCAGTCCCGGCACACCCTGCAGGGAGAAAATTAAAAATTCGAAAATCGAAGCACGAAACAAATTCAAATCAGAAACTTCCAAACCGGTTTCGGATTTAGATATTAGAAATTCGGAATTCCTGCCCGATCCGGGCAGGCCGTGGGTGCTGCTTTCGTTCACATCGCTGGATTTGAATTCCCAAGCATTGGAAAATATTCGTGCACTGGGTGACCGATACGAATTTTTCTGTGTTGAGCCGCTTCAATTTGAAAACTCTTGCATTCATTCAATAAGCCGTAACGCAGTTGCCTTTGCCGACATTCTGGCGTCGTGCGACGTTGTTATCAGCAAGCCTGGCTTCGGGCTGGTCTCCGAGTGCATCGCGAACCGCAAGCCGCTGATCTATGCCGATCGCGGCGATTTTGCGGAATATCCCTATCTGGTTGAAGGGATCGAAAAACATCTGCGCAACGTCCACATTCCGTCAGAACAGCTCTATGCTGGCGAGCTTTTCCAAGCATTGGAAGAAATCAAATCCGCGCCGGAATCCGAAGGACAACTTGCCTCCGGCGGCGCGGAAATGATCGCGCGGGAAATTACGCGCTATGGCGCAAGGCGGACATCAATTTTATAGAAGCATTTGCTGGCGGCGCTACGGACGCTATCCGTAATCGCTCCGCCAGTGTAATTGGTTTGCAGGGTTTGGAAACCGTTCATCAGATTGGTCGTCCAGTACACGTTGTAAACACGGCCGGAAACCGCGTTCCATTGGATGAGGTTCCTCGAGTGATTTGTAATGCCAAAACGGGCCGATGAATTAGTCGGGTTCAAGCCTGCAACGTAGGCTTGGATCACGGTGTTGACGCGATTGGAGCAAACCGCATTCGGATTAACTCCCGTGCCACCAAAATGCTGTTGCTCCCACCAGTCCGGCAGGCCGTTGCCGTCACCGTCGGCAGACGGGGTGGCGGCCACCATGCCGATCATTTCAAAGTTGTCGGCATACGCTTGATTACCCGACACATTAGCCGACATAGAACGGCCTGCAATCGCTATCCCGAAGGTGTCGCCGGCAGCCATCTCCCAGTTGCTGGAAAGATCATCTACATCCATCCAGCCCAGCACGTTGCCATTGTACGAAGCCGTCAGTACTTTGGTGGCGGAATCAAAGACAATTTTTAATCGTCCCTGCAAATTCGTGGTCGAGGCATATCCGTAGTTCGGTTCATCGAAGAATTCAACACCATTGACTCGAGATATCATTTCATACCCGCGCAATAAAGTGCCGCCATAACGGTACAGATCAAGCGCGATGGACAAATTATCGCGCGGCAAAGCGCCGGAAACCAGATTGGTGTCCGCCAGATTGACGACCACCAAATTCATGTTGGCACCTGCACGCAACGAAAGCGCGATATCGCCAAGATAGGTGTCTACCGAAGCCTCCCAATCCTGCGTATAGCTGCCAACGCCGTACGCCCAAGGTCTGATAACGCCGGAGTCATCCACAGTTGCTTTGCTGAATTCCAACCGTCCGTTGGTTTCCTGCAAAACTGCATTTGTGCCGTTGAACAGCATGTCATCGTCCCACTTGGCCGTGTCTTTGGTGTTGTCGTTGAAGTCATCGGTAAAAGTTGGCCGTATACCCGACCCCGAAGCGCTGATCGTGTTCGTACCGCTTGTCTTATCCGAGTTCACCGTCACCGTCCCGCTGTAGTTCGTTACGGCCACCGGCGCAAACGTCACCGTCACATTCGTCGCCTTCCCCGCCGCAACCGTGCCGCTCCACGCCCCGCTAAAGCAGGTTGGATACGTAATATTCGTTACCGTCAGCGCCGTGTTGCCGCTGTTAGTAATGGTCAACGACGCGGTCGAGGTTTGCCCTGTCACCACACTTCCAAAACTCAGATTGCCGCTCAGTCCGATGATCTTTGTCGGCAAAGTCCATAGCGCGGTCGGACGACCGGCCCACAGGTCTGGAACTGTTGGCCAGCCTGTGGCTCCAGACAAACGATAGACCGTAGCGTTGTTGGCCCCATTGAACACACCCGTACCAACGCCAGGGGCGTTACCTTGAAAATAGACGCTGTTCAGGCTGTTGCAGTTATAGAACGCGTAGTCCCCGATGCTGGTGACGCTGTTACCAATCGTGACATTCTTCAGGCTGTAACAGGAACCGAATGTAAAGCTTCCGATGCTGGTGACGCCGCTACCGATTATGGCGTTGGTCAGGCCGGGGCAGTCATAGAACGCATAACTCCCGATGTTGGTGACACCAGCGGGAATTATGACACTGATCAGACTGGATTTTGACTGAAACGCATTGTTTCCGATGCCGGTGACTGGCAATCCGTTAATCGTACTTGGAATGGTCACGGCCCCGCCGGAACCAATATATCGGGTAATGGTGATTTGTCCGCTGTTGGTCGTATACGTATAATCAAGAGCTTGCACCGCTATTCCCGAACCCGAAGCGCTGATCGTGTTGGTGCCGCTCGTCTTGTCCGAGTTCACCGTCACCGTCCCGCTGTAGTTCGTTACGGCCGCCGGTGCGAACGTCACCG
>JBAWXO010000317.1:0-2872 GCA_037144035.1 Kiritimatiellales bacterium | reverse complement strand
TATGCACGCTTTGCCAGCGGGTGGCTCCCAGAGCCAGCGCGCCTTCGAGATAAGTCCGCGGCACAGCGTTGATTGCATCCACAGAAATACTGATTACCGTCGGCAGAACCATGATGCCTAGAATGATCGCCCCAGCCAGCAGTGATAATCCCGGTCCGCCGAAATGGTTGCGGATGAATGGCGCCAGCACCATCACGCCCATGAACCCGTACAAAACGGAGGGAATTCCCGCCAGCAGTTCGATCATGGGTTTAATGATTCGCATGACGGAACGCGGCACGAACTGGGTCAGGAAGATGGCTCCGGCCACGCCCAGCGGCGCGCCGATCAGCATGGCTCCCAGCGTGACCCACAATGAGGCGATGATCATCGGATAGATGCCAAACTTGCCGGCAGATGGATCCCACTCCGAAGCGAACAGAAAATCTTTCAGTCCAACCTTAACGATAAAAGGTACGCCTTCTTTCAGAATGAAAAGGGCGATCAGGAGCAGACTGACTGTGGCCGAAAACGCCACGGCCAAAAACACGTAACGCGCCAGATGATCACGGCACCAGGTCGCGAAGGTGGCCGTGACCCGCCGGACGGGACGCTTCGGCTGTGCCGGAGTGTTCGGTGTATCCTGCATTTGGGGTTACTTTCCTCAACGTGTTTACTTCGCAGGAATCAGCCCGTTGTCTTTGATCGTTTTCTGTCCTTCGGCTGAGCAGACATAATCAATAAAGGCCTTGCAGGCACCTGTCGGTTCGCCTTTTGTCAGCAGATAGACAGGGCGCACGAGAGGGTAACGACCTGCCACCACTTCTTCGGTCGTGCAGGCTGTGCCATGAACAGTTACCGCTTTAATCTTTTCGGTCAGCAGACCGTGCGACAGATACCCGATCGCATTCGCATCCATGATCACGGTTTCACGGATTGTGCCGTTCGAGTCCTGAATGATCGCATCCTTTGTGAGCGAGACGTCTTTGACAATTTTTTCGAATGAGGAACGAGTGCCGGAACCGGCCTCGCGGGAGACTACGGTGATCTCGTGATCCGCTCCGCCCAGCTCTTTCCAGTTGCGAATCTTTCCGTTGAAGATGCCGCAAATCTGCTCCAGGGTCATATCTTTAACTGGATTCGCGTTGTTCACGACGACCGCGATACCGTCGCGCGCAACGACAACGGCCGTCAAAGCCTGAGCTTCCGGGGGAAGTTGTACGAGATCCGCCATGCCGATTTGAGCCGCGCCGGAGAGCGCCGCCTGGATGCCCAGCGCCGAGCCGCCACCTTGTATGGTCACCGCGATATCCGGCTGCTGAGCCATGAACTGCTCAGCCAGTTTCTCAGCAAACGGCTGAAAGGCTGTCGACCCCGCCGCAGTTACCGCCGTACGCTGTTTACCGCACCCGCCACTGATCACAATCGCAATACCACATAGCAATGCCAAGAAGGTCTGCCTCATTTTGAAACTCCTTTTGATAAAAATTCAACCTGACTCTATTCCGAAAAACTGCGGAAACCATACGGACAGACCCGCGGCATGTCGAGTCTGACTCTCACTGATTTCTAGTCTTCGTCTAATAAAATCCTAACATTGGAACAATAGCTTGTGTGCAGATTTTTAACGGGCTACAAACACCACGGTGATCGGAACCCGTGAAAAGACCGCACGGTAATGAGGAAATCCGGCGGGTTAACCCTGAACAAGGAGAAAAGAATACCATGAGGAAGATATTCATTATAATGGCTGTGGCCGCTGGCGTCGCACTCGGCGCGCAGGCACAGCAGTCGGCCGAACTGGCAGCGCTTCAGCAGCAGCTGAATGAGCTGTCGGCGAAAATCGCGCAGCTCGAAAAAGCCAATGCGGAAAAAACCGTGGTTGCTGAGCAAGCCGTGCAACTCGAAAATGCGAATGCCGCGAAGATCGCGCAGATCGAGCAGGACAACGCCAAGAAGACGTGGTCCCTCGAACAGCTGCAGGCCGAAGGAAAGAAAAACACGGCCGGAGCATGGGCTAATGACATCAAGCTAGCGGGCGATCTCCGCGCACGATACGAAAAGCGCGAGTCGTTTAAAGCCAAGGGAGACAGCACTGACAAAGACCGCCAGCGTATCCGTCTACGGGTCGGCGCGTATGGCAAAGTGAATGACTTCACCGATTTCGGTTTGCGTTTGGCAACCGGTGGTTCTCGCACTTCATCGAACACGGATCTTGGCGGAAATGGCGACGCAATGATGAATATCTATTTGGATCAGGCATATGTAGATATGCATCCTGAAATGATGGGCGGCGCGCACATGTTTTTAGGCAAGATGCCGCAGCCCTGGATAACTTATGGTTCCGGACTGATCTGGGATACCGACCTCAATCCCGAAGGTGCCGCTTTGACTTATGAAAAGCAGTTTATTCCGCTCAAACTTAAGGCGAACGCTGGCTCTTTTGTCATTAGAGAAAATAATCTCACGCGAGACATTCAGCTTTGGAGCGGACAGGTGGCCGTCGAAAAGACAATCGGCCCGGGCACGCTGACGATGGGCGTCAGCGATTACTATTTCGACAACGCAAACCGCGGGGGTGCCAACAATCTTTCAGGCTCGGGCGTCTTGAACACCGAGGTGCAGAGTGGTACCACGAATCAATTTAATCTTGTGGAAGGGTTCGGGTCATACGGTTTCACGGCCTTCAAACTGCCTGTTCTGGTGATGGGTCAGTACGTAGTCAACACAGAGGCAATCAACGGAAGCGAAGATACCGCTTACCTGACTGGTATCACCATCGGCAAGGCTAAAGAGAAGGGCTCTTGGGAAATCGGCTACAGCTGGCGTGATATTGGCCGCTATGCCGTGGTCGCCGGTCTCAACGATTCCGACTTTGCCGGTGAAACCTGGG
>JBAWXO010000316.1:0-2895 GCA_037144035.1 Kiritimatiellales bacterium | reverse complement strand
GGACGCTTGCGATACGTATCGCCGCCGTGTCCCGGCCTGTCTCGCCATAGCCTTCGGCGACGGCGGACGGCCTTGGATTAACAGAAACAGGCGCGGAAGAATTGCGGCGCGACAAGATGTTCGGAAACTTCGGGATGAAATCTTCCGGGGTTTGGGAAACATCGGAAAATCATTACATAAAAAACGAAACCGCTTGAAGCGATTAGAATAACTTGTACGATATTCGTACATTAATTGAACTTCGCAGGATTTCTTCATATGACAAAAAATACCAACGAGACGATTCAAGGATTCGGAAAACGTCTGGTTTCTTTTCGAAAAGACGCAGGATTTACCCAAGAACAACTGGCGCAAAAGGTTGGGGTCTCACGGCGTCGAATTGCTTATTACGAAGGAGAAACACAACATCCCCCGACAACAATTCTGCCCAAACTAGCTGTTGCTCTGGGGGTATCCACAGATGCACTTTTTAACGTTGAATCAGGAATCATCGCCGAGAAAAGCAGGACATCAACGATCCGGTATCCCGAAGTGTGTGAGGAAATCAACAACTCTGATCAATGCATTCAAGAGGTCTACTGGGAAAACAATGTACGAATCATTCAAGGTGATTCTCGGCAGGCGTTGGCGAATATCCCAGACAGTACGTTTCAGTGTTGCATTACAAGCCCGCCCTACTGGGGTTTGCGCGATTACGGATATAATGGACAGATTGGCGCGGAGAATGACCCTTCCGACTACATTGAAGATCTGGTCAAAATTTTCAGGGAAGTTCGCCGAACCTTGACGGATGATGGAACCCTCTGGCTGAACATTGGCGACTCATACACCAGCGGAAACCGAAAGTGGCGCGATACGGATAAGAAAAATCCAGCACGAGCGATGTCTTATCGACCGCCGACTCCGGAAGGCTTGAAACCTAAAGATTTGATTGGTATTCCGTGGCGTCTGGCGCTTGCCCTGCAGCAAGACGGATGGTATCTGCGCTCAGACATCATCTGGAATAAACCGAACTGTCAGCCCGAATCGGTAAAAGACCGTCCGACACGATCCCATGAGTATGTCTTTCTCATGAGTAAATCCAAGACCTACTACTATAACGCCGAAGCCATCAAAGAGCCTTCAGTCAATGGAGAGAAGCCGAAAAACCGGAGAACTGTTTGTAACATCAATACAAACGGATTTCATGGTGCCCATTTTGCAGTCTTTCCGCCGGAACTGGTGGAAATGTGCCTTCTAGCCGGTACAGACTCCGGATCAACCGTTCTAGACCCGTTCTTTGGCTCCGGAACGGTCGGCGCGGTTTGCATCGAAAACAACCGGAAGTGCATCGGAATTGAACTGAACCCAGAGTATGTCGGGATTTCCGTTGACCGAATCAAAAAGGTTCACCCGACTCTGAATCTTTATTCCTCTGGTTCCGTGAAAAAAGCCCATGTCGCGTGAACGACACAAAGATTTTTTCGAAGATTTTTAATCTGCAGCTTCCGCTCCGTGCCGCCATCGAAGTAGAGCTGGTATTTCAGTTCCCCATTGATATCCATCACATCGCAGTACCCTGGCTTGGGTGACTGCGTGCTCTTGTGGCAAATTGAAAGCTTTCCGTTTACCGCTTCTTCGAGGAGCGATTTAGGAATCTCGACCAGTTCGTAATGCCAATGTTTGGGATCCTTTGACAGACACCGCAGCGAAAAAATCCGTTCATACGCCGTCATGTGTTTAAAAAACTGATCGCGTAATCCCTCCAGATCTTTGACACGCGCCGACCAGCGCCCCTTCCCGAGTTCCATGAATTTCGAAATATGAAGCATGTCTTCTTTAATATTGGCATCCGCCTGCGTTTTGAGAGAACAGGGAATCCCACTAATCGTAATGTCATGGCCGGGATTTCCTTTCGGCGCCAGTTCGGCAACCCTGCCGCACTGATTCAGAATTTTCTCGAATGCGTATTCAAAACGGTCCTTCGAAAGGGCTTCTTTCGAGAAGCAGTGATGGATGCGAAGTACATCGCCGAAGTCACGCAAGAGATGATCGTCAACAAGATCGGATTTTGGATGATGATCGATTGTGATGAATGGCTTCCGAAACTGATCAACTATACTCTCGATGAATTCTAGTTGTGGCTGGGTGAGCTCATATAACGCTTTGGCCAATTTATCAACGCGCATCGCGATGTCTTTTTTTATCATGGGCGATTACTGCTTTCACAAGCTCAAGTCTGCCTCAATGGGTAGCTTGCAGCTGAATTTTCGTTTAGAACTTTACTCGCTCCTCGATGATGCGTTCGAGTTCGTCGATGCTGACGCGGATCTGCTGCATGGTGTCGCGGTCGCGCAGGGTGACAGTGTTGTCTTCCAGTGTCTGGAAGTCGATGGTGACGCCGCACGGCGTGCCGATTTCGTCCTGACGGCGGTAGCGGCGACCGATGGCGCCGGCGTGGTCATAGAAGCAGTTCCAGCGGCGGTTGAGTTTTTCGAAAACTTCGCGCGCTTTGCCGACCAGTTCTTCTTTGTTTTTAAGCAGCGGGAAGACGGCGACTTTGTACGGAGCGATGCACGGCGCAAAGCGCAGGACGGTGCGGGCTTCGTAACCTTCCGGAGCCTGTTTGCCCGGCTCGGCGGTTAGGACGGGGCCTTCTTTTGGAATCCATTCTTCGCGGTAGGCTTCGCAGAGCAGGGCGAGGGCGATACGGTCAACGCCTGCCGAAGGTTCGATAACGTGCGGCAGGAATTTTTCCTTGGTTTCTTCGTCGAAGTATTCGAGCGATTTGCCGCTGGCGTTCTGATGCTGGGTGAGGTCGAAGTTGCCGCGCGCGGCGATTCCTTCGAGTTCCTGTGTGCCGAAGGGGAAGTCGTAGAGAATGTCGGTGCAGGCGCTGGCGTAGTGGGCCAGTTT
>JBAWXO010000315.1:0-2897 GCA_037144035.1 Kiritimatiellales bacterium | reverse complement strand
ATTTTTTCCAGAGTTTGGAAATCCTGTTCCGGCGGCGCGACGAGGTTGATCAGCAAATACTGCGGGTCGGCTCCCATGGCGGCGAAGTCGCTCAAAACGCGGGCGGCGGCTTTCCAGCCGATTGCTTCGGGTTCGGTGCCGGGCGCGAAGTGCACGCCTTGAATCAGCGGGTCGGAGGTGAGAACAAGGTCGTAGTGAGCGTCGAGCGGCAGGACGGCGCAGTCGTCGCCGACGGCTTTCAGGTTTGCAGTCAGCGCGGCGATGGCGTTATGCTCCCCCAGTTCTTTCAGAGTTTTCATCGGTATAAGGCTAGTTCAGGAGCGCGGTATGAACAAGAAGGTTTTAGTGACAGGCGGAAGCGGGTTTCTCGGGATCAATATGATTCGCTATCTGCTTCATCAGGGCGTGACCGATATCACCGTGCTGGATCTCGTCGAGTTCGATTATCCGGAAAGAGACCGAATCAAGGCGGTGAAGGGCGATATCCGCAACGGCTCCACCGTGCGTGAAGTGATGCAAGGCGTCAACTGGGTCATTCATACCGCCGCCGCCCTGCCCCTTTACACGAAGGAAGAAATTTTTTCCACCGACATCGAAGGCACGCGCATTCTGCTGGCCGCGGCGGAAAAGGAAAAAGTTGAACGGTTCGTGCATATCTCCTCGACCGCTGTTTACGGTATTCCGGATCATCATCCGCTGAAGGAAGACGACCAACTGATCGGCGTCGGGCCGTACGGCATCGCCAAGATCGAAGCGGAAAAGGCCTGCCTGGAAGCGCGCGCCAGAGGGCTGTGCGTGCCGATCATCCGCCCGAAATCGTTCGTCGGCCCAGAACGGCTGGGCGTTTTCGCCCTCTTCTACGACTGGGCAAAGGACGGTAAAAATTTTCCAATGATCGGCAGCGGCAACAACCGCTACCAGCTACTCGACGTCGAAGACCTCTGCGAAGCGATCTACCTCTGTCTCATCAAAGACGCGGCGGCGGTAAATGATATTTTCAATATCGGCGCCAGAGAGTTCACAACGATGAAAGAGGATTATCAAGCGGTGCTTGACCGCGCAGGCTTCGGCAAAAAGGTGGTCGGGACTCCGGCGAAGCCGCTGATCTGGGCGCTGCGTATCCTGGAGTTTTTCAAACTCTCGCCGCTCTATAAGTGGGTTTATGAAACCGCCTGCGAAGATTCTTTTGTTTCGACGGAGAAGATCGAGCAAAAGTTGAACTTCTATCCGAAGTTTTCGAACAAACAGGCGCTGGTGCGCAACTATGAATGGTACCTTGCCAGCCTGCATACCTTCGCGGGCAAAGGCGGCATCTCGCACCGCGTTCCGTGGAGCCAGGGCATTCTGAAATTCTTTAAATTGTTTTTTTAACCGCGAATGGATGTGAATAGACGCAAAAAATTTCTGCAGAAACAAATCGAACAAGCCATTGCGGAGACGGTCCGCGGTAACGATGAGATGCGCCGAAAGGCCGAACGGATCCGATCGTAAAGGGATTGGGGAAAGTCTCTGCGTCTACGTTGCTTGCGGTTCTGCCCGAGACCGGCGAGTTGTCCCGTCCGGAAGTCGCCGCCCTGATCGGTGTTGCCCCGTACAGCCGGGACATCGGCATGCTTAGAGGTCGCCGGCACATTTTTCGGCGGACGCAAATATCTGAGAGCCTGCCTGTATATGGCGGCCGTTAGTGCGATCCGGAGCAATCCGCATCTGAAGATCTTTACAGTCGTCTGGCGGAAGAAAATCATTGCCCTAAGAAGGTTGCCTTGACTGCCGTCATGAGAAAACTAATCATCGCCGCTAGCCCCGCCGTCAAAAATCCTGATTTTTTGGTGCGGCCTAACACAATTGCTTCTGTAAAATTTCTCCAATGTTTGGAAATTCGCATACGCTGTTCCGTCCGCCAGCAGAAGCGGACAGTTTGATTGTCCGCGTGGCGGATGGCTGTCCGTGGAACGGCTGCACCTTCTGCGGGATGTACAAGGGCGTGCCGTATAAATTCCAAGGTTTGGAAAAAGCGGAACGTGAATTTTCCAAGGCCTGGAAACAGCGGCCGGACGCGCGGCGGATTTTTCTGGCCGACGGCGATGTGATGCACCTCGACTTCCAAACGTTGGGAACCATGCTGATTTCGCTGAATAAAAAATTTCAGCACTTGGCGCGCGTGAGTGTTTACGCCAACGGCGCATCCATTCTCGCCAAGACCGACGATGAACTCCACCGGTTGAAGGAGCTGAGACTGCACACCCTCTACATGGGGCTGGAGAGCGGCGACAGTGAAACGCTGCACGCCATCAATAAACGTGAAACAGCGGAAGAGATGATCGAAGCAGGGCTTCGCGCACAGGCGGCAGGACTACGGATGTCGGTGATGGTTTTGACCGGCCTTGCAGGGAAAGAACGATCGTTCGAACACGCCCGCGCCACAGCGGATGCGGTGAATAAAATGCAGCCGCGTCTACTCTCCGCGCTGCGGCTGGTGACAACGCCTAACACTTCGCTTTACCACAGCAGTTTTAAAATGATTGCGGAACACGATGCGGTGGCGGAACTGCGCGAGATGATCCAAGAGTTGGAACTGGGGCAGACGGTTTTCCGCGCTGACCATTCGTCGAACATTGTTCCGCTCGATGCGCGCTTCCCGAAAGACAAAGAGCGGTTGCTGGTTCAACTCGACGCTCTGCTCGCTTCGGGTCAGCTTGATAAAAAATCTCCCGGGCGGCTCCCGTGGAGTTTGTGAGAGATTTTACAGAAACAACGAAGGCGGGGGTTTCCAAGGTTTGAAAAACCGCTATACTGCCGTGCATGAACATCAGTGAATCGGTGAAAAAACAGCTTCTCGTGTTTCAGCGCAACGAGATCACGGAGTATCACATCTACCGCCAACTGGCAAAGGTGAC
>JBAWXO010000314.1:0-2914 GCA_037144035.1 Kiritimatiellales bacterium | reverse complement strand
CCATTGGCGAAAAAGAGCGATATCGTGGTGACGGTTGCGCCATATCCGATGGATATAGATCTCTACCAGTCGCAGAAGGCACTCGACAACGGCAAGCTAGCGCTGGCCGACGGCGGAATCATGATTTTGGTTTCAAAATGCCGGATGGGTGTCGGCGAGGAGGCTTTTTTGCAGTTGCTTTCCAACGCCTCCACGCCCGAAGAAGTGATGAAGCTGATCGCGACGGAATACAGGCTCGGGTTCCACAAGGCAGCCAAGATGGCTCAGATCGCAACCTGGGCGGAAATGTGGGCCGTAACCGATATAGATGACGAAACCATCCGAACCGCCTTGATGAAACCGTATTCCGATGTGCAGTCCGCCGTCGAAGAAGCGGTTGCCGTGCTTCGATCCAAAGGAAGAGAACCCTCGATGGTGGTTCTGCCTGCCGGTAGTCTGACGCTGCCATTGCTGAATTGCGGAGATAAAGGAGAAAAACGATGATGCTGAACGGAAAAGTTGCGCTGGTGACCGGCGGAGCCAACGGGATCGGTAAAGCGGTCTGTGAATTATTCAACCGTCAAGGAGCCCGGGTGATCGTTTGCGATTTTGATGCCGCCGCCGGAGGACAACTGGTGGAAGATCTCTCCGCTCGCGGTACGGAAGCGTTTTTCCTGCACGCCGATCTGAGCCGGCTGGATGAGATCGAGGGGGTTGCGGAAAAGGCCTGCAAGCGTTTTGGACGTCTGGATGTGCTGGTGAACAATGCCGGTATCTGCAATACAGTTTCTATCGACGAAATGACGATGGAGCAGTGGGATCGCACGTATGGCATTAACATCAAGGCGCTGTTTCTACTTAGTCGCGCTGTCGTGCACTTGATGCGTGCGCAAGGAAATGGAAAAATTATCAACTTGGGCTCTATGGCCGGTCGTAACGGCGGGGTGTCGGTCGGCGCGGATTATTCCTCTTCAAAAGCGGCGGTGATAAACTTAACCCGAACCTTCGCGGGTTATGCTGCAAAATATGGTATTCAGGTCAACAGCGTGGTGCCTGGAGTGATCCGGACGCGAATGAGCCAGGATTTTGATCTGTCCCGTTACAATATTCCGCTCGGCCGCATGGGAACTCCCGAGGATGTTGCTGGCGCTATTCTTTTTCTTGCGTCGGAGTTCAGCGATTACATGACCGGATCCTGTGTCGACGTAAACGGTGGATTTTTGATGAGTTAAGGTTCGATTTTATCGTACGAAACAGGATCAAACTAAATAGAAAGGGTGCGCTATGGCAGAACACAAGATAGTTAAAGACCGGTTCAAGGGAACGGTTACAATTGTTACGGGCGGCTCGAACGGAATAGGCCGGACCGTGGTTGAGGAGTTGTGTAAAGAGGGCGGTTCTGTGGCGTTCACCGGAATCAGTGATGCGGGGGATGCAACGGCCGGAGAGTTTCAGCGGCAGGGATTCGATGTGATATTCCTTCGGGGGGATATGGAGGATGAAAAATTCTGCCGGTCGATTGTCGAACAGACACATAAAAAATGGGGCAAGATAAATTATCTGTTCAACAATGCCTACGCATTTACAGCCAAAGCGATGACTGCGACAGCAGCGGACTGGGAACGGTCTTTTTTCGTCGGGCCGGTGGGTTACGCACGCATGATTCAGAACGTCGCCCCGTACATGAAAGAAATTGGTGGCGGAGCCGTCGTAAATGACAGCAGTATTTCCGGGGTTATTGCCCAAAAAGAACGCTGGACGTACAACATGTCCAAGGGTGCGGTTAACCAGCTTACCAAATGCGCGGCACTGGATCTGGCGCAGTGGAACATTCGCGTCAACAGTATCAGCCCGGGCTGGATTTGGACCCGAGAGGTATACAAAGCGGCTGCGATCGGCGGCGGCGGAAAAGAGAAGTGGGATAAAATCTGGGGTCAGTATCACATGCTGCGTCGCTGCGGCGAGCCGATCGAAGTCGCCCGTCCGGTCCTTTTCCTTTTCAGTGATGATGCCTCGTTTATTACAGGCACGGATTTGCCGGTCGACGCCGGATATCAGAGCATGGGTCCGGAAGGACTCGGTGATACCGCAATTATTGCCGGGAGCGATTAAAATATGAAACCGGGCTGCCGGGAAAGTCAGCCCGGTTTGTTAAGGGGAGTAAACACCATGAATTGTCCGATGATCGACACGCATCTGCATATCTGGGATACCAGCAAACTGAACTATCCTTGGTTGAAAGATGTCCCACTCCTCAATCACTCGTTTCTGATAGACGATTACCGGGAAGCCACAAAAAACCACAACATCGAAAAAATGGTTTTTATGCAATGCGAGGTAGAGGTCTTACAGTATCGGGACGAGGTCAGCTGGGTCAGCTCTGTTGCCCGCAATGAGGATCCCCGCATCACGGGAATCGTGGCCTGGGCGCCGCTTGAAAAGGGAGCGGCCGCACGTGAAGATCTCGATTGGCTGGCGCAGAATCCGCTGGTCAAAGGCGTTCGTCGCATTATTCAGTTTGAGCCCGATCTGGAATTTTGCCTGCGGCCCGGTTTCATTGCGGGCGTTAAATTGTTGGCCGACTATAATTTCACATTCGATATCTGTATCGATCATCGGCACTATGAAAACACGATTAAATTTATTGAGCAGCTCCCCGAGGTGCCGATGATTCTCGACCATATCGGCAAGCCGGATATCAAAGGGGGGCAACTCGATCCATGGCGCGGACAACTCCGCCGCATGGCCGCCTTCGAAAATGTCTGCTGTAAGTTTTCATCCTTGGCGACTGAAGCCGACAAGGAAACCTGGGTGCTCGACGACCTGCGTCCGTACGTCGATTGTATTGTCGAAAGCTTCGGCTTCGACCGTCTCGTTTTCGGTGGCGACTGGCCGGTGGTGACGCTGGCCGCGCCGTATGACCGGGCGGTTGAGA
>JBAWXO010000313.1:0-2916 GCA_037144035.1 Kiritimatiellales bacterium | reverse complement strand
CGTTGCGACGGATCGTTAAAAATCCCTTGCGGAGCAAAAAGCGAACACAACCGAACACGAAACGGGTTTTTTTATCGGGCGTATTTAGACTTCAGGCCTAATTAGATTTTGCGAAGAACTCGCCCTGGGTTCTTTTTTATTTCACGCGTCTAGAGCGTGAACACCCTCCCGCCGAGCTTTTTGTGGTAAAAACCCTCTTTGCATAAAATCCGCTTTCATCTTTCAGCGTTCATCCTTCATACTTCCAACGCTTCGCCCCGGTAGCTCAACTGGATAGAGCATCAGATTTCGAATCTGAGGGTTACAGGTTCAAATCCTGTCCGGGGCACCACTAAAAACCCCATAAAAACCCTATAAACAAAGGGGTTTGTGCGCTTCTATCGGCTTTTTTGATTGTTGTCGGTTTCCTCTCATTTCCGCTGTTTGAACCTCAAATCCAACAACAAAAAACAACAAGTTTCCGAAACCCATACCGGAAGAGCGTTCAAAAAAGGATTTGGGCAGGGGATCGGTGCCGGTGAAACGGCCCTTTTGTAATAATTTTTGTGCGGTTGAACGCATATATATATGTATTGCTGATACTGTCTTGCTTACCCCCTCCCCCCCTCTTAAATATATTGTTACACGGTTCCCGCCGCGCAGCGCAGACGGGGGCTGCACTCGACAACCCCAGCGGAAAGGCGTATGCAAAAGGGCCGGGGGTGAACATGAGAAGATTAACGGACGATGAATTGCGGGAACTGGCAAAGCGGCGGCCAGCAACGGCGGCTTACCTTCTCCAACACCGAGCAGAAGAGGCGGCGCAAGGGGCCAAGCAGAAGGCCGAATCGGAAGCTGCACCATCCGACATGGTTGAAGAAGAGCTTCAACAGGCCGGTGAAAAAATGTATGCCGAAACCGGTGTCGTTTCAGATGTCGGCCCGGAATTGTATGCTTCTTTCTGCAACATGAATGATCGGGAAATGACGGCCTTAGTCCGGTGTATCCTGTCGGACAGGGCAAAAGAGATTAACCGACAACTTAATCAAAAGACGTTTACAGCGTCCGGCCTGCTGAAAATGACAACCGAAATGCTCAACTTGTTTGCCAGAGGAATACTAAAAGCCCATGAAGGTGGGAAGTGCGTGATTTACAAAGTCGTCGGCCCAGCACCAACGCCTGAAGAGTGTGAAGACATTAATATTAAGATCGAAGCCGCGCACATAATTATTCTTGATTCTTTTCTTGGGCATTTCAATAAGCCGGACGCGCTGCCGACCAACTATCCACAAAGTCCGCCGGAAGGGACGGTTTGCGGAGGCTTTACGGATCATTACTCGGCACCGACCGGGCAAGGCTGATTTTAAAAAGCAGAAAATTTGTGCTTGCTTCCTCGTTTGTTATCAAGTAAACGTTCGTCTGTATTGATAACAAAGAAGGAGCGGACACAATGAAAAAGGCAGAAAACAAAGGGAAATTCGTAGCTTATTACCGGGTAAGCACAGCGCAGCAAGGCGTTTCGGGCCTTGGTCTTGACGCGCAAAAGAAAGCGGTTCTCGACTACCTGAACGGCGGCAAGTGGGAATTGATAGCCGAGCGAACAGAGATTGAATCCGGGAAGAAAGACAACCGGCCAGAACTTCGGGCGGCTCTCGCCCTTTGCAAAGCGGAAGGCGCAACCCTCGTTATTGCCAAGCTCGACCGGTTAGCCCGAAACGTTCATTTCATTTCCGGCCTCATGCAGTCCGGGGTTGAATTTATTGCCGCCGATATGCCGAAGGCTAACAAGTTTCAAGTTCATCTTATGGCAGCCTTCGCAGAGTACGAAAGGGAGCAGATCAGCGAACGCACAAAAGCGGGCTTGGCACAGGCCAAGGCGCGAGGCGTGAAGCTGGGCAGGAACGGCGCAACGCTCGCAGCAGAAAACAAAGCCGCAGCCAAGAAGCGGGCCGAAGGGCTTCGCCCGGCCATTCAGGAAATCAGGGCGGCGGGGATAACTACCGTTCGCGGCATTTGCTTAGAGTTGAACCGGCGCGGTATTCCGGCACCACGCGGCGGCAAGTGGTTCATCCCGCAAACTCACCGCACACTTCAACGGATAGACGGCCCCAAGCGCAAGCGGCGCAAAACGGTAGCGAAGGCAAAGACGGCTTAAACAGAACATCCCGTCTTTCTGATGACCGGGATTGCCCTGTTTTTATCCGTCTGCTACGTTCCTGCAATGCAGCCTACCTTTGAAACCGCCTTTGCCGCAGCTCAAGCCCTCGCCAAAGATTTTGAAGAGAATCGGCGGCATTATCTTTCCTCCGGCTATCAGGAATCCGAAGCCCGCAAAGATTTCATTGATAAATTCCTCGTTGCGCTGGGCTGGGACATAAACCACGACTGGCAGAAAAATCCCTTTGAACAGGAAGTGAAAGTTGAGCGCGGCGTAAATATGCAAGGGGCGCAGAAACGCGCCGACTACGCCTTTTTCGTCGGCCCGAATTACCGGGATGTACGCTTTTTTGTGGAAGCCAAAAAACCGTTTGGCGACATTGCGAGCGCACAGAACTATTTTCAAACGATCCGCTACGGCTGGAACGCGCAGACGCCGGTTGCCGTGCTGACGGACTTTGAGCAGTTCCAGATTCTGGACTGTCGCTACAAGCCGGACGTGGACACCGCGCTTTCCCATTGCATCCAGAAATTCCACTTTGCGGAATACGCGGACAAAGAAAAGTTCGCTTTTATTTATCACCTGTTTTCACGCGACGCCGTTGCCAGCGGTTCTCTCGACAAGTTTGCCGCAGAGCTTCCCAAGAAACGCGGCAAGGCGGTACAGCGCGGCCTGTTTAAAGGCGGCTGGCAGAGCATTGACGAGGCGTTCCTTGAAGACCTCGACGGCTACCGCGACGTACTGGCCCGGTCGTTCAAAAACCATAATCCAAAACTGGA